>JACNHV010000118.1 GCA_014383445.1 Candidatus Desulfobacula maris
CGGGCCATATCCAGAATCGTTTTATCAAAGACCTTTCTAACCGTCCCTGTTTTTTCTCTGACTTTATCGATTCTATAATACTCCAATCTTCCCAACTCTGCAACAGCCTGGTTGATTTTATGCTCAACTTTTTTTCTCACCTTGCTCCCCGCGGCTGCTTTTTGTCACCCCAATTGATCGTAAACAAAATGTTTAACATAGGAGCACTGAAACTTCAAATAATTTGCAAAAGATGCTTATCCGGCTCCCTCTAATATTGATGAATTCGTAAAGAGCCGAATTCATCAGGTGTTTAGTATTTAGTATTATATTTCAAATATATGCTGACATACCACGTTGTTAAGCAACCAAACACTAAATACCAAATACAGACTACTCTCGGAAAAAGTCACAAATTTAACTATAGATGGCTAGGTAAAACGGTTCATATACAAGGCGTAGCCTTTTTTCAGGAACAAGGCCATACATGTAGTATTCCGAGTGTCTGAGAAAATAGTACAACCCGCCTGAGGCAGACAAGCGCAGAAGATGGGACTTTTTACGACGCCATCAACTTTAGGGTGCAATTGCCGCGGACTTTGCTTGCCTTCATACAACATGGTGTATAATCATTAGCTTAACATACAAAATCACTACTGTCCCAACGTTAAATGCCAAAACTACGATAAATAACTAAAACAACACAAATATATTACAAAAATGCCCTTTATCGATTTGAAATTTATATTCAAAATCCCCTATATTCCACCGATAATAAAAGCGTGGAAGGGGATATCCAATGCACTTAGGTCAACTTGTCTTTTCACAAGTCATCGCTCATTTACCCATGTCAACTTTCCGGTCATGTGTAAAACGTTATCGGGGAAACTACAAAGTAAAAAGCTTCACCTGTCTCGATCAATTTCTATGTATGGCCTTCGCGCAATTAACTTTTCGAGAAAGTCTGCGCGATATCGAATCCTGCCTCAGAGCCCAAAGGAGCAAACTCTATCATATGGGTATCAAAGGCATGGTTTCCCGCAACACTTTGTCAAACGCCAACAAGGTGCGCGATTGGAGGATTTATGCCGATTTTGCTCAAGCGCTCATTCAAACAGCACGTCGTTTGTACATCGACGAAGAATTCGATTTCGAATTAGAAAATACAGCCTACGCTTTGGATTCTTCAACCATCGACCTCTGCTTGAGTGTTTTTCCTTGGGCTCATTTTCGAAAAACAAAGGCGGCCATCAAACTGCATACTCTATTGGATCTTCGCGGCAACATTCCGACATTCATCCATATCACCGACGGAAAGCTTCACGACGTGAATATTCTGGATATCCTTGTGACCGAGCCCGGAAGCTTTTATGTCATGGATCGGGGCTATTTGGACTTTTCGCGGCTATTTACAATGCACCAAAATTCCGTCTTTTTCGTTATCCGCGCCAAATCCAATCTAAAATTTTACCGAATTTATTCACATCCGATAGACAAAAGCACTGGTTTGAGATGCGATCAAACCATACGACTGACTGGCTTTTACACTGCCAAAGACTTCCCGGAAAAACTCAGACGCATAAAGTATTACGATTCAAAGAGCGAAAGAACCTTTGTGTTTCTTACAAACAATTTTGTTCTGCCGCCAACAACAATAACCGAACTTTATCGATGCCGGTGGCAAGTGGAGTTATTCTTTAAATGGATAAAACAAAACCTCCGTATAAAAACTTTTTTCGGTACCTCAGAGAATGCTGTAAAAACTCAAATTTGGATAGCTGTCTCTGTATATGTGCTGGTAGCAATCATCAAAAAACGCTTGAAATTGGAAATGAGTCTCAACACAATTTTACAGATTTTGAGTGTCACAATATTTAATAAAACACCTTTATATCAGATGCTTACGGATACAGATTACAAAAACCAAATTACTACCGATGATAAGCAGCTGAAATTATTTGATTAACATTGGGACACTAATGATGTTGATTCCAAAATCCAAGACCTATTTCTGAGGCAGAAATTTCTTTATACACAAATACAAGATGTTATAAATTTAAATCACTACTATTGAATTCAAGGCACATTTTTTGCAAAATAAAAAACATAAATTTTGGTTGCTTTTCGAGGGCAAATGGGGTTAAAATTTATTTCAAAAAGCGTGAATTAAATACAAGCTTTTGAATATACATCAAAAAATTTAAAAAAGGCAATTAATTTTCAACAAAAAGGAGGTTTAAAATGCTTCAAAAATTAAGAGGCAACAATGAAAGCGGTTTTACCCTGATTGAGCTGATGATCGTTATTGCGATTATCGGCATCCTGGCAGCTATCGCCATTCCGAATTTTTTAAGCTACCAGCAAAAAGGTTACGATGCCGCCGCCAAAGCTGAAGCGAAAAACTTTTACGGCATTTCCCTGGCATATATCGGAGATGTGGGACAAGCATCCACCATAGTTCTTTCAAGCGATACTCTTCCGAAGGGGTTTTCAAAGAACAGCGACGTATCTTATACCGGCACTTTTACGGTTGATACCGCAGGCGATACTCTCTGTACAATGACATTCCAGCACCTCAAATCAGGTACCACGTTTTCTCTTGATTCAGGTGGTGGACTTGCTACTTAGCTGATATAAACTAGTAAAATCTATTGGTAATAATAAAAAAGGGGGCGTTTACGCCCCCTTTTTTATTTTGGTTTTGTGGGTGGACACTTGGTAGTTCCAGTGTGATAAAAACCGGTATGGTCCACCATTGACTTGGCACCTATAATATTAATATACTTAATATTATGGGACTCAAACAACATTTTATCTATCTGCGTCACATATAGAGACCTTCGAAAAATATTCAATTTTGTTCAAGGAGAATGCAGGCGAAAATATTATCCACAAGAATACATTGAGTATTTCGAGTATGGCGCTAAAGGTTGCGCCTTACGGCTTGAAAAAATGCACTTCGTGCAAACTGTTGAGACTAACACCGGGATTGGACAAAAGGGGGCGTTTTGCAAAGGTCTCGTATATTCTCTGTATGGTGACAAGATGGATAGAGACAGGTGGCAGAGGATATGATAGGTTTACTTTGATAATAGAGGAACATCTCAACTGCATGGAAGGCTACAATCAAAGAACAAATATC
>JACNHV010000026.1 GCA_014383445.1 Candidatus Desulfobacula maris
CCCAGGTATTGGAGTCTATTGAAGGCTTTATATCCGGCAGTATGGATATTGGGATTTCAAGGGCATCCACAAGGTCATTATCCCATTCAAGGGAATGGATATTCATCATCAAAGTCCTGCTGGCATTGGAAACATCTGTAATGTGTGATCCTTTGTCTGGTCCCCCCGTCAGCCACCAGATAATCCAGGTTTCAATTGTTCCAAAAAGAACATCGCCTGATAAGATATCTTTTTTTGCATCTGGTATATTGTCTAACACCCATTTTAGTTTTGGCCCTGAAAAATAGGTAGCCACGGGAAGGCCCGTTTTTTCAGTGAAAAATGCCTCCCCCGTCTGGGCCGCAAGTTTTTTACAAATATCATCTGTTCTTGTGCATTGCCATACAATGGCATTGTAATATGGTTTTCCCGTTTTCCTGTTCCAGACAACACTTGTCTCTCTTTGATTGGTTATCCCAATGGAATCAATGGATTCTGAAGAAATTCCGGTTTTCTCCAACACTTGTGTAATAACCGAACATGTGTTTTTCCAGATTTCAATGGGATCATGCTCTACCCAGCCTGGTTTTGGAAAAATCTGTTTGTGCTCTTTCTGGGCAGAACCAAAAATATTGCCTTGTTTATCAAAAAGGATAAACCGGTTACTGGTTGTCCCAAGATCTATTGACCCGACATATTTTAACATAATTTTACCTCCAAATTCTTAAACATCACAGTTGCCTTACGATATCACTTAAATAACCTTCTTTAAATATAAATATACATTTTTTTACATTCCCATAAATTTTTGCATCAAGAGCTCTAAACAACATATTATTTTCATTTCATATTCGTTTTTTTCGCTTGCACAAGATTTTAAGTCATGGTATTTGTTTTTTTGAACATATCAAACAGGGCTTTTCTAATGCATAAAACCATGGAAACAGATGTATTGGTCATTGGTGGCGGGGTGACGGGAACGGGAATCGCAAGAGATCTTTCCCTTCGCGGGCTGAAATGTATATTAATTGATAAATCAGATTTAAACGCGGGGGCTTCGGGTGGGAATCATGGCCTTTTGCACAGTGGTGCAAGATATGTTGGTTCAGATCCAGAGGCTGCCGTTGAATGTAAAAATGAGCTGGAAATCCTGAAAAAAAATGCCGGGCACTGCATTGACGACACCGGGGGCTTATTTATTGCAATAAAAGGGGATGATGAAAAATATATTGCTGATTTTCCAGGCATGTGTGAAAAATCAGGTGTTTATTATAAAAAAATTGAGCCTGCCCTTGCCAGAGAAATGGAGCCAGTTTTATCCGATGACGTGATCGCGGCTTATCAAGTCAATGACGCTTCAATCAATCCATTTAAGATTTCCATAGAAAATATGAACGATGCTGTTTCACAGGGCAGTCAATACTTAAGCTTTAGCAAAGTTACTGGATTTAAAATCACAAATAATTCCATTGACTATGCCTTTATCATTAACCAGAATAATGGAGAAATCTTTCGAATCAAAGCCCAGACCTATGTTAATGCATCTGGCGCATGGGCCGGCATTATTGCTGCCATGGCCGGCATAACCATCAACATGGTTCTTTCCAAAGGCACCCTTCTGGTTACCAGCAAGCGAATGACAAAAAGGGTTATAAACCGCTTGAGAAAAGCCACTGATGGAGACATCATTGTTCCGGGCGGGGTGGTATCCATCATTGGAACAACCTCAATCCGCGTTGACTCCCCGGATCATATCTATCCGACTATAAATGAAGTTGACCATATTATCGATGAAGGCGGACAAATAGTTCCTAGTTTGAAAACATGCAGGTATATCAGGGCATATTCAGGGGCCAGACCGCTTGTCAGTGAAGGTAACAATGAAGATGACAGAAATGTAAGCAGGGGTTTTACCCTGCGCGATCATAAAATGAACGGGGTTGATAATTTTATTACCATCACGGGAGGAAAGTTGTCCACTTACCGTTTGATGGCGGAAAAGGCATCTGATCTTGTCTGCTGGAAACATTCAATATTCTCAAAATGCCTGACAAAAGAAATTCCCCTGCCATCGACAAAAAGCGGTGAATGGTCTGAGCCCGGTTTGATGGTAAATGAACCCGTCATGTCAAAGACTGGCTTTGACCCGATTTTGTGTGAGTGTGAAATGGTACCCCAGGGTGCCATTGATACCATTGTAAATTCAGTCAAACAGAATAAAGGCAAACCAGATCTTATCTCCATCGCACTCAGGAGCAGGGTAGGCAAAGGCCCCTGTCAGGGTGCCTTCTGCAGTTTAAGAATATTTTCCCATCTGTATGACAGCAATGTCGTCCAGGATCATTCAGACATCAAAGATCTGAAACGCTTTTTAAATGAAAGATGGAAGGGGGAACAATCTCTTTTATGGGACCAGGCACTTGCTCAATCTTCTCTAAAGGAAATGATACATTCCGGGTTATTTGGATTGGAACTTATTGAAAACAAAAATTAAATATAAATGAAGATAAAAAAAAACGCAGATTGTGATATTCTTGTCATTGGTGCCGGACTGGCCGGATACATTGCGGCGGCCCGTGCATCAGACTTAGGGTTAAAAACGATTCAGGCCGGAAATTCCTCATCCCTTTTTTTTGCAAGCGGATTATTTGATCTGCTAGGGGTTTTTCCGGCAGATTCAGGGAAAATACTGACCAAACCCTATTCAGCAATTAAAAAATTGCAATCTGATCAACCTTATCACCCCTATTCAAAAGTAAGTCAAAACCAGATCCAGGAAAGCTTTCAATTTCTGACAGACTTTTTAAGTTCTGCCGGGCTTAACTATCAATTGTCCGGCCCTGACAATAAACTGGTACTAACCTCAGTTGGGACTTTCAAGCCCACATATATGGTTCCTGAAACCTTTTCAAAGGGGTGCGATCTGCACAAGGATGAAAAAAATCTTTTAATCGTTGATTTTAAAGGATTAAGGGGCTTTAGCGCCAGACAGGCAGCAGCAGGTTTAGTAAAAAAAAACAGAGCAACCTATACCCTGAGTATTGAACTGCCTGAAAATTCCGGCAATCTAAATCCTGTTCATCTGGCAAAATCATTTGAAAAAAAAGAATTCATCCAGAGACT
>JACNHV010000025.1 GCA_014383445.1 Candidatus Desulfobacula maris
TCTCATCAACCACTTCAACGGCAATGCGGGCAGCATACATTTTTGCCATGGCAGTAACGTTTGTATCGGGTGTGCCATTATCAAGCAGCCAGGCAGCCTTGTACATTATGTTCCTGGCAAGCTCTATTTTGACTGCCATATCAGCAATTTTAAATTGTACACCCTGGAAACTGCCAATGGGTTTTCCAAACTGTTTTCGTTCTCTGACATGTTTGACAGCCATATCTAAAGCTCCCTGGGCAAGTCCGACACCATGGGCGGAAACATAAGCCCGGCTTCTATCAAAAAATGCCATGAGCTGGTGAAATCCGTTCCCACGTTTTCCAAGAAGGTTTTCTTGGGGCACACGGACATTGTTAAGATAAATGGCTGCCGTGTCTGAAGCTCGCAACCCCATTTTACCATGCATGGGGTCAGCCTTGTAACCTGGTCTGTCTGTCTCAACAATGATGATGCTGTGTCGCTTGGATCGGGCAGCCTCGGGATCAGTCAGGGCAAAAATCAACATAAAGGTTCCCCGGGTTCCGTTTCCAATCATAATTTTTGATCCGTTAAGGACCCATTCGTTGCCATCTTGAACTGCAGTAGTTGCGGCTGCCAGAGTATCAGAACCAGCATCAGGCTCTGTTATGGCAAATCCCATAACTGCATCCCCTGTGAAAATGGGCTCTAAAAATTTTTTACCCTGCTCATCAGTACCAAAAAGCAAGAACTCTTCAGCACCAAAGGTTAGAGAACAAAGCTGTTGACCAATACCGGGATCAATTTTCCAGAACTCTTCCATGACCATTGCCTGCTCAAGATAGCCCAATCCCGGACCGCCAAATTTTTCAGGAATGAAAAGTCCGATAAGATCCAGACCCCTTGCCTTTTTTACAATAGCGGCAGGATAGGTTTCATTTAAATCAAATTCACGGCCAACTGGTGCCATTTCCCCCAGAGCAAATTCTCTTGCTGCTTTCTGGATATATTTCTGTTCCTTTGTCATTAAAAAATCCATCTGCCCGCCTCCTTATATATATTTTCCAATAGTATTTTCAATTCACCATCCACCATTTATAACAGTCACCATTAAAGAGGGATATTTCCATGCCTCCTGAAAGGTTCCGGCCGTTTTTTATTTTTCAACATTTTAAGCCCTTTGATGATCTGGGTCCTTGTCTCACAAGGCTCTATAATGCTGTCTACCAGCATATTGGAGGCTGCGTGAAACGGATTTGAATATTTGTAATCATATTCTTTAATTTTCTGTGCCTTAAAGTTTTCCGGATCATCTGCTGCCAGAATCTCTTTGCGGTATATTATATTAATGGCTGCCGCAGTATCAAGCACAACAAGCTGGGCCACAGGCCAGGCCATCATCAGGTCCACCCCCATTCCAGCACAGCACATGGCCATGACAGCCCCGCCATATTCTTTTCTCAATGCCAGTGTAATCTTGGGAACTGTTGCTTCTGCATAGGCATACAGCATTTTAGCACCATGACGGATGATTCCAGCATGTTCCTGGTCAACCCCAGGGAAATATCCGGGCACATCCACTAAATTCACTAAAGGAATATTAAAACAGTCACAGAACCTGATAAACCTGGCTGCCTTGTCTGAGGAATTATAATCCAGGCAGCCGGCCATGACAGAGGGCTGGTTCCCAACGATTCCCACTGTATCTCCGTCCAGGCGTGCAAGGCCCGTAATAATGCTGGGAGCAAACTCAGGAAGGATTTCCAGGAATTCATTATTGTCCACCACCTCGGTTATGACCTTATGCATGTCATAGGCTCTTTTAAATTCTGCCGGTACTATCTCAGTCAGAGTGTTATTTTTCCTTTCAGGATCATCGTCGCAGGGGCGTGAAGGCGGGGATTCGTCATGATTGGATGGCAGAAAGCTTAAGATGTATCGGATCAACTCAATGCTTTCCTGATCCGTTTTTGTGACAAAATGAGCCTGACCCGTGATCCGGCTGTGAACTCGGGCACCGCCAAGTTCCTCCAGGTTCACTGTTTCACCTGTTACATCATAAATGACTTTGGGACCGGTTATGACCATCTGGCTCTGTTTTTCCACCATGATGATAAAATCTGTCAATGCCGGCGAATACACAGACACGCCGGCACAGGGGCCCATGATGCAGGAAATTTGTGGGATCACCCCAGATGCAGCCGTATTCCTGAAGAACATGCCGGCAACCCCCTTGGAGGCAAAAAAACCTTCATGAAGCCTTCCTCCGCCTGAATCATTAAGACAGATCAAGGGAGCTTTGACTTTGATGGCCTCATCCATGATTCTGCAGATCTTCTGGCCATGGATTGTCCCCACAGATCCTCCCAGAACAGTTGCATCCTGGGCATAGGCAAAGGCGGTCCTCCCGTCAATGGTGCCATAGCCAGTTACCACGCCATCTCCAGGAACTTTTCTTTTTTCCATACCAAAATCCATGCACTGGCTTTCGGCAAGATCATTTAACTCCACAAAACTATTCTTATCAAATAACAGATCAAGCCTTTCCCCTGGGCTCAGTTTTCCTTTTGAGCGCTGGCGATCTCTTGCTTTTTCACCGCCCCCCATAAATGCCCTCTGCTGAAGGCTTTTCAATCTTTCAAGTTCTTTGCCGTGCGTTTTTGCGGTCATGACAGATCCTTAATTTTTAAGTTATACAGGCTTTAATAAAACCATGAATTAATGAATTTTATTTTATGTTTTCATGACAGATCATTCATGATTGTATACGGTATACAATTATTTAATGTCAAGCACTATTTTATTGAAAATAAGTATTTTTCTATCTGCACATAACCTTATATAAATAATTATCTTCATTCACATTTCAGAAACTATATAGTGTTCGAACGAAAACTCACCCATCTACTGCGTTGCTGCAAAATCCTGAAATCCTCATGTACAGTAGTACACTCCGGTTTCAAGATTTTTTGCGCCTTGTATATGGGCAACTTTTCGCCCAAACACGGGGTTTTCGGTCAGGCACTATATAATAAAAGATGCAGAAGAAATATGAGGTGTTTTATGTCAAAAGTAGTTCTTATAAGATGTGAATCATATGAATACGATACAGTGAAAAAATCTATTGAGA
>JACNHV010000140.1 GCA_014383445.1 Candidatus Desulfobacula maris
CTTTCTTGATACTTATGGAATTAAAAAAGAACAACACTGCAACGAATACTGTCCACAACGTCGCCATAAACCAGAAATAATAGCTGAGGCGGTATGATTTTCTTATGGTTGATTCTAATTTATTCACAAAAACTTCCGATCCTTTTGAATCAAATTTTACACTCATCCAGAACTTCACGTATCTTTTGGGCAAGATCCTTCATCACAATCGGCTTCATTAGAAAACCTTTAATACCTATAGATTCCGCTTTTTCTTCAGACATGGTTTCACTGAATCCTGTGCAAAGCAATATGGGAATATCAGAACGTATTTTAGTCAGTTCAACGGATAGTTTATCTCCAGGCATATTTGGCATTGCCATATCAGTTATAACCAAGTCAAATTTATTGGGATTTGCACGGAAAGCTTCAAGTGCTTCAAGACTGCTTGTACGGTAAGTAACCTTATACCCCAAGCGCTCCAGCACCTGCTTTTCCATTGTAAGGATCGCTTCTTCATCATCCACCAGAAGAATATGTTCAGTGCCGCCTTGAATTTTGGCTGTCGAATGCCTTGCCTGTTCTTCAGGACTGTTCTTTTCCACAGGCAGGTACACATGAAATTGTGTTCCTTTGCCAGGTTCACTATGTACCTGGATAGTTCCCTCCATTTTATTAACAATGCCATGCGTCACTGAAAGCCCCATTCCAGTGCCCTTGCCTATTGCTTTGGTGGTAAAAAACGGATCAAAGATTTTATCTGTTAAGTTTTTATCCATGCCCACCCCCGTATCAGCCACTATCAGACAAGCATAAACTCCGGGTGTCATATCTGGAGTCATTATGTCGTACTCACCTAATTCGACTTCTTTGAGGCTTACTTTCAATTCCCCGCCCGTCTCTTCCATGGCATGATAAGCATTGGTTGTAAGGTTCATTACAATCTGATGGATTTGTGTTGGATCAGCTTTGATTATACCGCAGTTGGGATTTATATCCTGTTTGATTTCAATGGTTGTGGGGATTGTAGACCTTATAAGATTTAATGCTTCCTTAATAACAGGCTGCATCTTCATCAGTATCAATTCACTGCTATCTTGACGTGAGAATGTAAGGATCTGTTTTACCAGGTTTTTGGCTCTTAAGGCGCTGGTATAAATCTGGTTAAGACTTTCTCGGACTGGACTGTCTTTAGGGGTATCCATTAAAATCATCTCAACATACCCTAAAATTGGGGAAAGAATATTATTAAAATCGTGGGCAATACCGCCAGCAAGGGTACCGATGGATTCCATTTTCTGTGATTGCTGGAGCTGGGCTTCCATTTTCTTTTGATCACTGATATCTCTCAGATTGATGACACTGCCGATAGGATTGCCATCTTGATCCTTGTAAATAGCTCCGCTTATACTAACAGGAATAATATCTCCTTTTTTGTTATATCGCCAAGTTTTAATGCTAGAGAACCTTTCTCCGGATAGCACTTTTTTGATCATCTTTTTTGTTTCGTGCCATGCGTCTTCAGGCACAAAAACATCCATTTTTTTGTTTAAACATTCCTCCAAGGACCAGCCGAAAAGACGTGTAAAAGCAGGGTTGAAATAGATGACGTTGCCTTCTATGTCATAGACGGCCACTGGGTCGGGATTTGCTTCAAGAACTGTACGGTATTTTTCTTCGCTTTCTTTCAGTGTCTCCTCCGCCCGCATGTGTTCACTAATCTCTTCCTCTAGTTCGTGAGTACGTTCCTTTACCAATTCTTCCAGGTGGTTACGATGTTTTACAAGCGCTTCTTCCGCCAGTTTGCGCTCGGTGATGTCTATAAAAAAGCCCACCACGCATTTTCGATGATTGATTACGATATTAGTAGCAGCTATGTCGGCATTAAAAATTGTGCCGTCTTTATGGATACACGGAAGCTCGGTAGCCCCTGCCTTTTTCCCTTGCTTTTGACGGCTGAACACTGACAAAATATAGTCAAGTGCGCCTTTTGGGTGAATATCCTCAACACCAATCTGAAGCATTTCTGTCTCTGAATATCCAAACATCCGACAGAAAGCTGGATTAGCATATGGTAACCGCCGCGTTTCAATATCGACAATCAGTATGCCGTGTATGCTTTTCTTGAACAGCACCCGGAACTTTTCTTCACTCATCTGCAGCTCATCCTCTGCCCGCTTGCGCGCAGATTCTGCTTGCTCTAATTCCTGAATCTTTTTTTCTAATTCTTCATAGGTAGGTTTTTCAGTCATGTGATTCCTCTTTTATAGAAGATAAGCTTGATCCCTGGGGCAGAATACTTGCCATAGTCCGCACACTCCCCAAACCATTAAATCACCGAAATGCATTTAATATTTTGCTTCATGGCTTGCTGTTTCTGCTTCATAAAAATTTAGACTTTACCATGTTATTAATTCTTTACGATGCAGTAACAAATTAAAATAGGTTTGTATATAGGTGTAATTACCTATATTTTTAAAGGAATTTATCTTTATTCCCGAGTTTATACGAAAAGAAAGGTGGAGAGAAAAGACAAGTAGATATCTAAATTACAGTATATGGAAAATCACCACGATCGATTGAACAAGCCTCCATTATTGTATATTGGTGTTATGTTGCGAGCGACCTTAACTATCTGATTTTTGTATAGATCCTTGGAATCATTTTTTCACTTTCCCGACCGAAGCAATATAAATAGCAAATTCATCTTCACCATTAAGACCGAGCAACTCGTCCAGTTCTTCCTGATCATAAGCAGCAATTGCACAAGTCCCGGCATTTATAGTCTCACAGGCAAGATATAGATTCTGGCAGACATGCCCAGCATCCAGGGCAATCACCTTGTGGGCTGCAAGCCCATATCGCCATTCCATTCTATATGGTATTGCTACCCAGATAAAAGTGGCTGCACATTTACCCGGATAGGACTGACCAAGGGAGGCAACAACCATCTTTTCCGAAAGCAGGTCATCTGAAAATTCAAAAACAAGTTGATGGGAAAGGGGTAAATACCGATACATGCCTGAGTCAAGTCCATTGACATTAAGTATTGCCAGGTAAGTTTCAAGAGCATGGCGGCACCCGGCAGATGGAACATTTCGATACGCATGCCCCGCAGTAACATCTCCTCTCATCCCCTGAGTGCACCAAAGGAGATATGCAAGTTCCTCTAAGGAAAGGCATTGTTTGGTGTAAATCCGTCTGCTTTTTCTGTTACCTATAGCCATAGTAAGATCTGTTGTGGGAATATTTTCCCACAGATCCGGACCAGGAAGATCAATTCGTTTTGAGTCCTTTTTGCAGATTTTTTCAATAGGTGGGGCGGGAATACCCTGGTTTTGATCTGTAAACCTGAAATTGATTTTTTTTCTGATACTATCTTTTAGAAAATATCGGTACATTTTCAAACTTTCCTTATTCATATTCCACCTCTGGCGAAAAATCCCGTTGCTTCTTTTCTTGCCAATCCCAGTTGCCTGATAAGATCATCAATCTGATTGTCTATTTCAATGTCCAAGGCCAATTCACAGCCTGTTACAAGCTGCTTTGCTTCTTGCGGGTACTGAGGCCAATTTTAACAACAGGTCTGTCAGCCTCTCTATAGCATGTGCTGATTACTGTTAATTCAGTCATTCTGATCTCCTTTCTTATAATTTCTGCTGCTAAAAAAGGGTAATGAGATTAGCAGCGGAGGTGTCAAGTGAACTATGGCCTGAAATTTAATCTTTCATTTATTTGTACCGATTTAAAAAGCGTTGGTCAATCCGGGAAAACCATGAATTTTGAAGAAAATTTAATTTTTTATGGAGTTTTGCCCGGGAGATATGCCAGTTATTTTTGATAAGAATCAGTGTTATGTTTTTTATATATTAAAAAATAATGCGGGGAAGTAACTTAAATGAAACTTATCAAAAAATAAAGTTTAATACTCCGCTACAGCAAACAAGGTTATCTCAGGGCCTCATTAATTTTTAAAATTGTATCGAAAGCATTTTGGACAAAAAAGATTTGTTTGAAAATCATAATCTTATAGTTGATTTTTATTATCCCCAAACCATTTGTTTTTTAATCCAAGTTTTTCTCTCCCTTTTAGTATCAGGAAGCCACCAATAGGATATCCCAGAAAAGCAATCCATTTACCCCAGTCTCCAAAGTATACTTCAAGGAGTTCTTTAAATCCAATTGGACTTAATAATATTAACAGGCCAATAATAATGTAAGTGGAACCTTTTGTTGTCATTTTTATTTTTTTTGTAGAGATAACCATTTATTATCAAGGCAAATTGATTTATTCATTTTTGATATCTTTTTTTACAGTAAGTATAAAAAAAAAGATATCGGGTGCAAGTAAAATAAAACAATGTCAACTTCAGCTAAAATATAATTTAATCAGGATGGCTCTTCTGGAATGTTCTTTATTTGGAGAAAAATTAACCGACTCTAATTATGAAATGGTGTGGACTATGTAAATAACGAAAGTCTCCCAACGATGATGATTTAATCAAATAATGCATTAATAAAAAGTATTGGATCAAATTCCTGAAGATCCTCAATCTGTTCTCCAACGCCAATATATTTTATGGGTAGTTTCATTGTGCTTGCAATGGCTGCAACAATACCGCCTTTGGCTGTCCCGTCAAGTTTTGTCAGTGCTATCTGGGTGAGTTCAACTGCTTCATTAAACAGATTTGCCTGGGAAATGGCATTTTGACCCGTGGTTGCGTCTAACACCATGAGTACTTCATGGGGTGCACCCGGCATTTTTTTATTAATGGAGCGCTTTATTTTTTTGAGTTCTTCCATGAGATTTTTTTGTGTGTGGAGCCTGCCGGCCGTGTCAATTAATACGATGTCAATATCCCTGGCAAGGGCGGCTTCAACAGAATCATAGGCAACGGCTGCCGGGTCAGCCCCCTCTTTATGTTTGACAATGGAAGAGTTGGATCGGTTTGCCCAGATTTCGACCTGCTCAATTGCCGCGGCCCTGAAAGTGTCTGCTGCTGCAATGAGTACTTTTTTCCCCTGGGAAGTGAATTTCATGGCAAGTTTCCCCAAAGTCGTGGTTTTGCCGGTCCCATTGACACCGACAATCATGATAACATGGGGTTTTGTTATAGGCTGCTCATCTGAGGCATCAAAATTGTCTATACTATGTTTATTTGGGATAGGATTATTCGGGAACAATCCTATTAATTCTTCTTTTAATACCTGTTTGAGTTCTTCAGAGCTTGAAAGTTTTTGGGCTTTGTCCTTTATTTTTCCCATCATTTCCATGGTCACATCAATACCCAGATCAGATGAGATCAATACTTCTTCCAATTCTTCAAAAAGCGCTCCATCAATTGTCTTGCCTGAACCAAAAAGGTCATTGATATCAGTGGTTAATAGCCTTCTTGTTTTTGACAATCCGGTTTTCAGCCTTGAAAAGATTTTGTTGCCCTGCTCTTTTTTTTCCGGACTCTTTTTTTTAAATAAATTAAACCCCAATTTTATTTGCTCCTTAAATATAGTTTTGTTGATGATCCTTACCATTTTTCTTGAATTAGAATCAAGGATAGTCGTTGAAAATTTGAACAAAAGATTGACTCAAAGCCAAATGTGTCATAGGTATCCCTATAATTTGAATAGGAAAAAAAGAGATATGGTACAGAAAATTAAAAAACAATGGTTTTTAGTCAGTCTTGTCCTTGTTTTTGCCGCTGTTATGATTGATTCATCCAATAGCCTGTTAAAAATCGGACTTGTTCTAAAGGGAAACCGCGGTCCTGAAATAATGATATTTTTAATCTTTATTATTTCCGGCCTTTTGATAGAAAGCGATCAGATAAAAGCCGGAATCAGGGATATTAAATCAACTGTTTTAGCATTGGCTGTCATTATTGTTTTTGCCCCAATAGCTGCCGGGTTGCTTTGCCTTCTTCCCCTTGAAACCGGGGTGATCCTTGGGCTTCTTATCGTGTCGGTAATGCCTACGACACTGTCTTCCGGGATTGTTATGACGGGAACGGCAGGGGGTAATATGGCTCATGCGCTTTTTATAACGATCCTGTCAAATTTTATCGGCATTTTTTCCATTCCTGTCATACTTTCTATTCTTTTATCATTTCTTGATCAGCAAAAAGTGCTGGTGATTGACCGGAGTGCTATTATTATAAAATTGGTCCTTCTGGTTCTTTTTCCTTTGATGATCGGGATAGTTGCAAAGGCTATGGTTTTTAAACCAGGTCAATTGGATAAATTCAAATTCCAGATCCTGAACCAGTGGATGATCATTGGTATTGTTTTTATTTCTCTTTCCGGGGCAAAGCAGGTGATTTTAGGCAGTGGTCTGACCTTTTTTTACATACTGGTTCTTGTGAGTGGTTTCCACTTAATGCTTCTGGGGTTTTCTTTTTTGCTGGTAAGATTTTTCAGGGTGGGAAAAGGACGCTATGAAAGTATTATTTTTATGGGATCACAAAAGACATTGGCTTTATCTGTAATGATACAGGTGACTTATTTCAGCGAATTCGGGACAGCACTGCTTGTCTGTGTCATTCACCATATAGTTCATTTAATGATGGATGGATATTTGAGTACAAAAATGAATCAAGGTCTTTCAATTAAAAATAAAGGATGATAACAGGAGTGAATATGGAGCCTTTAAATCGTGCATCTCTTGAATTTTTATTGAATCACCCGAAAACAGGTTATGTGACTTCGGATGTCAACACTGAAACCATTGAAAGGCGGTCCTTTTCCCCAAAGAAAATTAAGATTTTTTCTTCAAAGTACACAAATATCAAAGAGTGTCCTGAATATAAATTAAGCAATAACAAGGAAGCCACAAAATTGCTTCCTGATGTTATTAATAACAATGTTCAAAGGATTATTCCTGGGGATGAAATAACTGAAAAAGTCAAAAAGGCATTTAAGAAACGACGGAATCTTGGTGTATTTTTTTCAGGTGGACCTGCACCTGGCGGGCATAATGTGATCGCAGGGCTTTATGATGAGGTGAAAAAATATAATTCAGAATCAAAAGTGTTTGGATTTCTTTCAGGACCTGATGGTTTGCTTGAATCAAAATATGTTGAAATTACCCAGAGCCTTGTGGATGCATATCGGAATATGGGTGGTTTTTCCATGATCAAGACCGGGAGAACCAAAATCGATTCCAGAAAGAAAATGGAATCAGCATTAAAAACCTGCAGGGATATTGGACTTGAAGCCCTGGTTGTGATTGGAGGAGATGATTCAAATACAAATGCGGTATTTCTTGCTCAACAATTTAAAAGTGCTGGTATCAAGGTCATTGGTGTTCCCAAAACCATTGACGGGGATATACAGATAAAAACCGATGACAATGAAACACTTTGCGCCATCTCCTTTGGATTTCATACTGCAGCAAGGGCATTTTCACAAAATATCAGTAATCTGACAACAGATGCCAGTTCAGATATTAAATACTGGCATGTCTGTAAAGTAATGGGAAGAGTCGCAAGCCACCTGACATTGGAATGTGCTTTTCAAACCCATGCCAATCTTTCTTTTGTTGGTGAAGAATTGGCCGATTATACAGATCATCAGAGAATTGAAAAAGCCCAAAAACAAGGAATAATTGATTATACTGCCTATGGCATTACATTACGTCATTGGTCCAGATTAATATGTGATACCATTGTTCGAAGAGCTGCATGCGGGAAAAATTTCGGTGTAATGATAATTCCGGAAGGTATTCTTGAGTTTATAAATGAAATCCAGGTATTTATAATCAAATTGAATACTATTATTGCAGATTATAACCGTATTCATGACATTGATTTTCACACATCATTTCCCACGTTAAATACCAAGCTTGAATACTTAAGGCGCCTGACCCGGGGTATGGGAGAACAAAATAAGTTTTCAATCTGGAATTTAAGGGATGATGATCTGTTCAGTCAACTGCCCTCATTTTTTCGGGAAGGCCTTCTCGTAGAAAGAGATACCCATGGCAATTTTCAATTTTCCCAGGTAAAAACCGAAGAGATTATCATGGATATGGTCAAAGAATATCTAAGCATTTTAAAGGAACAGGGAAAATATAAAGTTGGCATTAAAAGATCTTATTACATGTCAATTATGAAAAATTCTAAATTGATTCCAGATGAAATTGCAGAAATCATATTTAAAAATCCTGAAGATAAATATCTGTTAATTAAAGAATCCATAATCTCTTTGAAAACATTGAAACAGGTATTAATCAATAGTGAGGTGATCAGCCAGGATGACAATATACCTGAACCCATCACCCGGATATTTAAAAAATCCGACCCTAAATTTAAAACCCAGACCCATTTTTATGGATATGATGGCCGGGGTTCTGATCCAACCTATTTTGACTGTAATTATACTTACAACCTTGGTATTACAGCATTCCACCTCATTGCAAATGGGGCAACAGGACAAATGGCCGCTATTAAAAATCTTGAGAAAAAATTTGATAAGTGGGAACCCATTGGTATCCCCATTGCAAAATTGATGCACCTTGAGGAAAGAAAAGGAAAGCTGGAACTTGTTATTGAAAAAAGTCTGGTAGATTTAGATTCAAATGCTTTCAGAATTTTTAAAGTCTTAAGAGAAGGTTGGATGGCGGCTGACGAGAACCCTGATCGATACAGACGTCCAGGGCCGGTGCGCTTTGCGGGAATTGCAGAGGAAGACAGGCCTATTACGCTGCTGCTCAATTCCATTTAGTTTATATAAAAGTAGTGAGATATGCGTTTTGAGTAATGAGAAAAAACTATTCATTTTGCTTCTCTCATATCTCATATCTCACATCTCAATACCCTTTCACAATTTGTTGTGCCCTCTAAGGCATGGCCGTTTATATGAAAGTAGTGAGATTTGAGTTTTGAGTAGTGAGAAAAAACCATCAGTCTATCCCCCCTCACATCTCATATCTCACATCTCATTACTCTTTCATTTTTTGTTGTGCCCGCAAGGGCATGGGGGTTAGTTAGACTATTTGGTTTTTTTAGGTTGATAGGAACACAATGGTTCCTGGGCCTGATAACTGCCCGTTGCTTCATAGGCCCTGGCTCGGCACCCGCCGCAAACTTTTTTAAATTCGCAGATGCCGCATTTGCCTTCGAGATTATTAAAATCTCTGAGTTTGTTGAAGACCTGGGAATTTTCCCAGACATCTTTAAAGGTCTGTTTGGTAATATCTCCACATTCGACATCAAGGAAACCGCATGTCTGCACCCTTCCCACATGGGAAATGAAACAAAATCCCGTTCCAGCTAAGCACCCTCTTGTGACAGCATCCAGGCCATGGGATTCAAAACTTACTCGTTTGCCGTCTTCTTTGGCTCTTTGCCGTAATATTCTATAATAGTGCGGTGCACAGGTCGCCTTGAGTTGAAGACTTGTTTTTTGACTTTGATCATAAAACCAGTTTAAAGTTTCTTCATACTCTATGGCATTGATTTCACTGTCCACAATATATTTCCCCCGGCCTGTGGGAACAAGCAGAAAAATATGATGGGCAACAGCCCCTAAATTTTCTGCCAGTTCTAAAATTTTGGGTATTTGATCCAGATTGGTTTTTGTTATGGTGGTGTTGATTTGAAATTCAATGCCGGCTTTTTTGGCAATTTCAATGCCCTGGATAGATTTTTCAAAGGCATTTTTTATTCCTCTGAAAGCATCATGGGTTTCAGGTGTTGAACCATCCAGGCTGATGCTGATTCTTTTTATGCCTGAATCTTTCATTTTCCGGGCACTATCCTGGGTGATCAAGGTCCCATTGGGTGCCATCACCATGCGAAGCCCTAACTTGGTTCCAAATGCTGCAATATCAAAAATATCATCTCTTAAAAGCGGTTCTCCTCCTGTGAGGATAATAATGGGATTTCCAACTTCTTTGATCTGTTCCAATAATTTAAACGAGGCTTTTGTATCAAGCTCATTATCATAGGGATGGTCTTCGGCTGTCGCCCTGCAATGCTTGCAGGCAAGGTTGCACCTTCTTGTGGTTTCCCAGGCCACCAGACGAAGGGTATTTGCCTTTGGGTTATGATTCTGTCCTTCTTGTCCGTGGGGATGATTCATTGATTCTTTAACTCCATTGCAACTTCAATTGCAGAATAGGTGAGGATTAAATCTGCTCCAGCTCGTTTTATGGACAAAAGTGTTTCCATGATAAGGTCTTTTGCATTAACCCAGCCCATCATTTCTCCTGCTTTCATGATTGAATACTCTCCGCTTACATTATATGCAGCAATGGGAAGATCGATCTCCTGCTTCAATCGATAGATAATATCAAGATAGGCAAGAGCCGGCTTTACCATGATAATATCCGCGCCTTCCTCAATATCCATTGTGGCTTCCCTGATGGCTTCCGTGGAATTGGCAGGATCCATCTGATAGGTTTTCCTGTCACCAAATTGCGGTGCTGACTCTGCAGCCTGTCTGAACGGGCCGTAAAATGCCGAGCTGTATTTGACGGCATAGGATATTATGGGAATGTGAGAAAACCCCTCTTCATCAAGGGTCTGACGGATTTCACCGATCCTGCCGTCCATCATATCCGAGGGTGCTACCATATCTGCACCGGCCAAGACATGTGAAAGCGCGGTTTTTGCAAGAAGGTCCAGGGAGGCATCATTATCAATAATACCGTTTTCCACAACCCCGCAATGGCCATGATCCGTATAAGCGCAAAGGCAGACATCCGTAATAATGGAAATATCCGGAACTTTTTCTTTTACAGCTTGAACGGCTTTTTGAACAATGGAATCAGATGCGTAGGCCCTTGTTGCCAACGGATCTTTCCTGTCAGGGATGCCGAATAAAATAATGGCGGGAATACCAGCATCATGGGCTTTTTTTGCTTTTTTGACAATATGGTCACAGGAGAGTTGAAAATGACCTGGCATGGATTCAATGGGTTTTTTTACATCTTTTCCTTCTACTGCAAATAAAGGAAGAATCAAATCATCACAGGAAAGTTTTGTTTCCCTTATCATTCTTCTAAAATTGTCACTCGCCCTTAATCTTCGTCCGCGGGAATCTGGAAAAAGCATTATGAATTCTCCTTTTTGATTTCTTCATCCGTCAGGTAACATGCCGGATCACTGTCCCAGGGATCATTGGCAACAGATTCTGCCCTGGCCCTGAAGTTACCGCCACAAATATCAAGCCATCTACACTCGGCACACCGGCCTTTTACATGTTTTTTCTTTTCTTTGAGTTTCATTAAAAATTCATTGTCAACATTGGTCCAGATCTGGGAGAAGGGTTTGTCTTTAACGTTGCCCAGGCTTTTTTCCCGCCAGAACTGATCCGGGTGAACCTCACCATCCCAGGAGATACATCCGATGCCCCGGCCTGAATTATTTCCTTCATTCATTTCAAGAAGTTCCATAACCTCAGCCGCTCTTTTCGGGTCTTCATCCAATAACCTCTGGTACACATAAGGGCCGTCAGCATGATTGTCCACGGTGAGAACTTCTTTTGGCAAGTTCCGGTCATGAAGATCTTTTGTCCTCTCCATGATAAGATCAAGAACTTTGCGAGTCTCCTCATGGGAGAGATCTTCCTTGGCAATTTCAGATCCTCTGCCGGAATATACCAGGTGGTAAAAGCAGACTCTGGGGATATTCTTTTCTTCAAGAAGATCAAAAATACCTGGAATGTCTTTCACATTTCTTTTGTTGATGGTAAACCGCAATCCTACTTTGATACCGGCTTCCTGGCAGTTCTCGATGGCTGCCATGACCTTTTTATAAGACCCTTTAACACCCCTGAATTTATCATGGGTTTGTTCCAGACCGTCAAGGCTGATCCCCACATAGGAAAGTCCGATTTCTTTTAATTTTTGGGCTTTTTCCCTGGTGATAAGGGTTCCATTGGTGGAAATAACAGCTCTCATTCCTTTGCTGACAGCATATTGTGCATACTCAACAAGTCTTGGATGTACAGTTGGCTCTCCGCCTGAAAATAAAAGAACAGGTACACCAAATTGGGCCAGATCATCAATCATTGCAATGCTCTGTTCATGATTAAGTTCATTGTCATAGGAAATGTCTTCTGATCTGGCATAGCAGTGAACACATTTAAGATTACAGCGTCTTGTCATATTCCAGACCACCACTGGCTTTTTGTCTTTGGAAAACTGTAAAAGATGAGAAGGCAATTGCCCTGATTGTCTTGAGTATCGTAATGCATCTGATGGTTCTACTGTTGCACAATAAAGTTTTGAAATTCCAATCATTGTATTTCTTTCCTGATAAGATCGTTAAGATAGGTTTCATTGTCTATCAAGGCGTTTTTTGACAGGAAAAATCTGTTTTTTCCTGTTTTTTCACGAATAAGGTTAAATCCATTATAATAATTGTCATAGATTTTTGATAATATTTCTTGAATCGTTGCATTATGACTGATGAATTGTTCAATCAAAAAATCAATTGCATCTTCTTCAAAAAAAATATTCAAGTTATAACTTTTTAATACTTCAATCTCAATTTCTTTGATGGAATCATGGTATTTTTTTATTTTTTTTATCGCGTCTTCAATTTCCATGACATTGTTACAAAAGTAAAGCGCTATCATATTGCATCGGATTTGTGAAAAAGTAAGTCCATGCCTTATGGAAAATATTTTACTATTAGCCATAAGGTATTCGGAAATATAATTTTTATGGTCAAGAAGAGCTTTTTCATAAAGATTATCCCATTCTAAAGAATTCTGTTTTGATAAAAAATCTTCAAGCTGGTTTTTTGGATCTTCCAGGACTTGTTTTGTCACAGTGAATTTTAAAAGATCATGTGAAGGAAGTTTTTCTTCAAAATCAAGCAAAGCTTCTTCAATCACACTGACAAGTCCACGGGCCCCGGTGTTCTCTTCATATGCCCTTTCCGCAAGAATTTTTAAGGCCTCGTCTGTGAAAATAATTTTTATATCATAGGCGCTAAAATCAAGCCTTTTACTCAAAATAACCGGATTATTGGGCATCTTTAAAATTGAGAACAGGTCTTTTTGGCTGAGTGTTTCAAGAATACATCTAACAGGAAGTCTTCCAATGAATTCAGATTCAAATCCAAAATTCACCAGGTCTTCGGCTTTGGTCAGTTTTAACAGCTCATTTTCTTTTTTAGATTTTACAAGCTTTGAACCAAACCCTATATTCTGTTTTGACAACCTTTTTCTGATGATATCAGAAAGTTCTGAGAATGCACCACTGACAATGAAAAGGATATTAGCCGTATTTACAATCCGCGCGGCTCTTTTGCCCGTTCTCTGATAGGATTCCAATTCCTGCATCATGGAAATAGGATCATGGGGAACTTTTAAGTTGACATCCGTCTCTTCCATGGGTTTTAAAAGAGCTCTCTGAACACCTGTCCGAGACACCTGGGCACCTATTACACTGGGGCTTGCCGCAATTTTATCAATCTCATCAATGTAGACAATCCCGCATTCAGCAAGTTTGATATCATCATTGGCTTCCCTTACCAGATCCCGGATCAAATCCTCTACATCCCCGCCGACATAGCCGGTTTCTGAGAATTTTGTGGCATCAGCTTTTACAAAGGGAACCCCAATTTTTTTTGCAATGAGTTTAATCAGATATGTCTTGCCAATTCCCGTAGGGCCTAACATTAGAATGTTGGATTTAATATTTCCCGTGATTTTTGACAACCCGTTTCCTGTGGATTGAGAATGCCTGATCCGGTTGAAATGGGTGCATATTTTTGTTGATAGAATAGATTTTGCTTTGGTTTGTCGCACCACATATTGATCAAGATAAGCAATAAGTTCAAGTGGTTTGATGTTAAAATTGATAAGGGTTTTATTTTCTTCCGAGGATGATTTTCCCAAGGGTGTTTTCTGTTGGGGAAGAACTGAAGAGGTAATAATTTTAACATTGCCGCCGAATTTTTTATTTAAAAATTCTCCCAGCTCTTTTTCTATTTTTTTTGGATCTTGTAAGATATTATTTTTTTCTTTTTCCATAATAGTCTAATATAAACAAGGTTAGGAATAATTCAAGATTGATCATGGCATTTAAAATCTGACCTTTGATAAAATAAAAAAAAGCCACGAACAAAAATTGCCCGTGGCTTGTATATTTTTTGGTGCCGAAGGGGAGACTTGAACTCCCACGGGTCGCCCCACACGCCCCTCAAGCGTGCGTGTCTACCAATTCCACCACTTCGGCATTTAGTCTTTTTATGAAACTATTGAAAAATAAGTTTTTAGAGGTAAAGAATAACCCGGATTTTTCAATTTCATAATATCTCACATATCATTTGGTGGTCTGTTCAACAGGTATTGAGCTTTCCTTTATCACTGATGTGTCTGCCCTATGACCTGACATATAAGCCAGGCTCAATGAGGTTATCATGAAAAGAATAGCAACACCTGTTGTGATTTTAGTCAGTATGGTTGCAGGACCGCCTGCACCAAAAAGAGTCTGGCCTGCTCCGCCACCGAGAGAAACGCCCATTTCAGCGCCTTTACCGCTTTGAAGCAATACGATCAAAATCAATAAGATGCAACATGTAACATGTAATGATAGAACTAAAGTTGTCATATTTTTTAATTATTATATTTTATAATGTTAATAAATTTATCTGCATCAAGGCTTGCTCCACCAACAAGAGCTCCGTCAACATCCTCAATACCCATTAAGTCTTTTGCATTTTCTGGTTTTACTGAACCGCCATACAATATTCGTGTCTGGTCGGCAAGGTCCTTTGAAAATAATTTTTCAAGCAAAGAACGCAAGTATAGATGAACCTGTCTTACCTGATCAATACTGGCAGTCTTTCCAGTGCCGATGGCCCATACTGGCTCGTAAGCTAAAACCAGTTGTGCAAGCTCATCTGAACCATAGCCTTTTAACCCATTTGACACCTGTTTGTCAAGTACTGAGAAAGTTTTTTCATCATCTCTTTGGGTGTCCGACTCTCCGATGCAGAGAATCGGTTTCAACCCGACTTCAATGGCAGCTTTGATTTTTTTGCATACAGATGTATCGGTTTCTCCGAAATATTGTCTTCTTTCAGAATGCCCGATGATAACATATTTGGCTCCGGCAGCCTTGATCATATCTGCTGAGACTTCTCCGGTAAATGCCCCTTGTTTTTCAAAATAAAGATTCTGGGCTCCAAGGTTAATATTGGTGCCCTTAATTGATTCTGCAACCAATGGTAAAGAAAGAAAGGAGGGGGCTATCATAACTTCTACATCTTGAACATTTGAACAAAGGCGTGCCAGTGTAGTGGCTGTTTCTACAGCTTCAGGGCCGGTTTTATACATTTTCCAGTTACCGGCAATTAAGGGTCTCCTGCTCATTTTATACCTCCGGATCAATTAGTGCCTGAACGAGAACCTTGTTCAGGCACGGTTTTAGGTTTTAAGTTTTAGGTTTTAAGTTTTAACCTAAATCCTAAAACCTAAATCCTAAAACAATCTCGGATAGTTGCAAGTCTCTAAACAAAATTGGAAAAC
The DNA here is from genome assembly GCA_014383445.1 of Candidatus Desulfobacula maris. GTDB lineage: Bacteria > Desulfobacterota > Desulfobacteria > Desulfobacterales > Desulfobacteraceae > Desulfobacula > Desulfobacula maris. Next base: position 15,463 of record JACNHV010000140.1, read on the forward strand.
TATATTTCTGGCTTTCCGTTCAGGCACTAATTATAGTGATTTGCCTACCATTATAGCAAGATCAACCATTCTACTGGAATAACCAGCTTCATTATCATACCATGAATAGATTTTTATCATATTGCCATTAATAACATCAGTGCATCCGGCATCAACAATCGAGGACAGAGGATTTGAGTTGAAATCAATAGACACAAGAGGGAGGTCACAAAATCCTAATATATCCTTGAGGTTTTCATTGGATGCTTTTTCCAGAGCATCATTTACCTGTTTTTTATC
>JACNHV010000084.1 GCA_014383445.1 Candidatus Desulfobacula maris
GGTTAGGGCTGAGAAGAATAGCTCAGCAGGACAATTGCTCATAAGTGATTTTTTTTGCGGAAACACGCTTATTTTGGGTTTAGCCCCAACGGCTGAAGATTAAAAATCGAGGACTATTGAGCCTTTTGCAGAGATAGAATAAATTTTTAATTTTTTCTATCAAGAGAATACTTCTAATTGTTGAAAAGCCGCTTCTCTGATATATTTCAGTAGCTTAATCACCACAAAAAAACAACTGAACCAGAGAAGCAACTTTATGAGAAAATTATCACAGATTTGGTTTGAGGTACAAGAAGTTCTTTTCCCATTCCTTGAAAAACAGACAGAAGAGCCCCTTACAGATAAACTGAAACACCTGGTAACCACTTTGGAACTTATCCGAATCGAAGAAATGGTTCGAGTCCCAAAATATTGGAAAGGTCAATCTCCCAAAAACAGGAAACAGATAGCAAGAGCCTTTATAGCAAAGGCGATTTATAACATGGACACGACTAGGGCACTAATTGACAGGTTAAAGATCAGCCTGCCTTTACGAAGAATTTGTGGTTGGCAAAAAGCCTGTGACGTTCCTCATGAATCATCATTTTCCCGGGCGTTTAAAGAATTTTCCAAATCAGGTTTGGCTCAGATCGCCCATGCCAGTGTCATTAAAGAACATATGGGGGATAAAATTACCGGCCATATATCAAGGGACTCCACATCCATTGATGCCCGAGAGAAGCCGATGAAAAAAATCAAAACTCTGAAACAAAAGAAGAAAAGAGGTCGCCCGAAAAAAGATGAAACCCGAATAAAGGAGCCAACCCGATTGGAACGTCAACAATCCATGGGGACCAAAGAAATGCTCGAAGACTTACCCAAGGCTTGTGATGTAGGAACCAAAATGAACAGCAAGGGCTATAAAAAATCCTGGGCCGGATACAAATTGCATATTGATGCGGCAGATGGCCATATCCCCATAAGTTGTGTTTTGACATCAGCCTCGGTACATGATAGCCAGGTCGCACTTCCCCTGGCTGAACTTACCAATCAGCAGGTAAGCAATTTATATGATTTGATGGACTCAGCATATGATTCCCCAATTATCAAGCAACACAGCCGATCTCTGGGACACGTTCCAATAATCGACACGAATCCTCGTGGCAATAAAGACAGAAACGAAAAACTAAAGGCCGAAGCTGAACGCTGCAAATTTTTAAATTTTAAAAACCCGACCAATGTCCGCTACAATGAAAGATCCAATGTAGAAAGGGTCAATGGCCGATTAAAAGATGAATTTGGAGGAAAAATGGTTAGAGTTCGCGGTCATGCCAAAGTCATGACTCATCTTATGTTTGGCATAATAGTATTAACAGTGGATCAGCTTATCCGTTTTGTCACGTAGATTTGTAACTTACTGAAATAATAATATAATAAGGCTGACAGGAATGAGAGTTGAGGGATAACCATGTCTTAAAATCCGTGCATTAACATTTTTAGGACAAAAAAATTGAAATGACATGAAGATGGGACCCTTCATAAACTATTCGCAGTGAATTTTCGTTTTTTCTGCAAGAGGCTCTTAATAAAGAATATTGTTCAGGGTGATCGCATGTAACTATTTTATAACATATTGATATTAAAGTAAATATTTCGATAGACTTTTTGTTTTTTTTGAGATACATATATCGGCAATAAAAACAAGGAGTTGCCAATGACGAAGAAATCAATAGAACACTTTTTTAAGAGGATAGGGGATCACCGGCATCATAACAAGCTTCACAAGTTGATAGATGTCATCATCATTGCGATTTGTGGGGTAATAGCCGGGGCTGATACTTATGAACAAATCGAAAACTTCGGCAAAAAACGTAAGAAATGGTTATCAAGATTTTTGGAACTGCCCCATGGGATACCGTCACATGATACCTTTGGCAGGATTTTTGAGAGGATGAATCCCAATGAGTTTTAAAATAGTTTTAAATGCTGGATCGAGTCTGTAACAGAACAGACAAAAGGCCAGGTAATCGCGATAGATGGCAAAACCCTGAGACGTTCTCATGACCGGTCAAATGATAAAAAAGCCATTCATATGATCAGTGCATGGGCGTCCTCCAACCAAGTGGTTCTTGGCCAACTGAAGACGGAAGAAAAATCAAATGAGATTACTGCAATCCCCAACCTTTTAAAGCTGCTTGATGTATCAGGATGCATCATAACTATAGATGCCATGGGGACACAGAAAAAGATCGCCCAAACAATTATGAAAAAGGATGGCGACTATATTCTTGCCGTGAAAGAGAACCATAAAACCCTGTATAATGATACGGCATTGTTTTTCAAGGAAAGGGAAAGCATGAAAAAAGAAGGGTTTGCCTTTGATGAGTACGAAACTGTGGATGGGGATCATGGCCGGATTGAGACCCGGAAATATGTAATGACCTCTGATATTGACTGGTTGCATGACAAAGAGAACTGGGCCGGGTTAAAAAGTATTGGCATGGTGGAAAGCAGCCGAGAAATAAAAGGTGAGTGCAGTCATGAGAAACGGTATTATATATCAAGCCTTGACTGTGATGCCAAAAGATTTGGAGATGCCGTCAGAAGTCACTGGGGAATCGAGAATTCAGTACATTGGGTATTGGATATAGCATTCCAGGAAGATGAAAGCAGGATCAGAAAAGGTTCTGCACCGGAGAATTTTGCTGCAATACGTCATATCGCTTTGAATTTATTACGGAACAATAAAAGGTTCAAAGGCAATGTGAAAAGTAAAAGGTTGAATGCAGCTATGGATACGGATTATCTGGAGAATGTTGTGTTTAACTGACAGGCACCTATAGCCAAGCACAGTATAGGAACTTTTTAATATTTACGTGCGTTGACCCTGCTTTGGTGGGGATAAACGCTTGACATTCCAGCACAAAACATGGCATATGCCTATATTTATTCTCCAAATTGACCTGGAAAAGCATACCATCATGCCCATGAAATCCGAATCCAGATTCACAACAGGCCAGCGGTGGATCAGTGAGACAGAACCTGAACTGGGGATCGGACCCCTGGTTTTCCATGACAAGAGAATCGTCAAAATTCATTTCCC
>JACNHV010000024.1 GCA_014383445.1 Candidatus Desulfobacula maris
TTAAGGCAATGGTCAATACCAGAAAAAGCCAGGCAGCCAGATAATCAGCAATCCAGAACGGTAAATAATCAATCAGCATTTAATCTTCCAGTCTGTGATACAATAACGATTAACATGAGTCTTTAATACCATATTATTAATCTTCCAAGGGTTTTTCCAAAAGAATAAAAGCGCTTCTTACACAAAGCAGGAGTCCTTGAATCAACATTAAAAAATAACCTATCGGCAATGTTGCCTTTAATAAAAACCTTGCAGGAATGCCGCCGGGATTAATGGAAACTTCTCCTACTTTATATGCGACAATAACCCATGGAATGCTTGTGGTCAGGACTATATAGCAGGAGGGAATCAATAAAAACAGGACACCGAATAAATTAATTAAAGCCTGTTTTTTTCTATCCATAATTGAATAAAAAATATCCACACGGACATGTCCCTCATGCAGCAGTGTATAGCCTGCACCCATCAGAAAAATAAATGCAAACACATGCCATTCCAGTTCAGCCATAAACACAAAGCTGGTATTAAAAACATAACGCAGAATCACATTTGAAAAGATGACCAGAATGAAGATAAAAACCGCAGACGTAACAATAACACTGCCGATCCATTCATTGATTCGATCACAGAAAAGGACTGCTTTTTTAACGGTTTCCATAATTTAAGCCATTGTATTCCAGTAGACTTTTTCAGACATCTTTCCCCAGACAGCTGTTTTTGCCTGGAAGGCCATATAATCTTGATGCACTTTTAAGGCAAACGGGTCTTTCTGGGACTCTTCTTCAATCACCTCTTTAGATATGATTTTTAATTTTTTCAGTATATCATCAGGATATACCTGTACATCCACATTGTGCTCCTTTACCAGAGTGTCCAGGGCTGCACCGCTTTGGGCATCAAATGCAGCCAGGGTTCTGATATTAATATCAGCGGCTGCAATATCAAGAATGCGCTGAAAATGTTTTGGCAGATCATTGTATGCTTTCTTGTTAAAGAAGACATCCAGTGTGGGGCCCTGCTCATGCCATCCCGGGGTGTAGTAATATTTAGCGACCTTATAGAGCCCGAGCAATATATCATGAACCGGTCCTACAAATTCAGCCGCATCTACCACGCCTCTTTCCAGGGCCGGGAAAATTTCACCCGGTGGTACAAATACGGTTGTGACACCCACCTTGGAAAGAACTTTTCCCGCAATGGATCCGATGCGCATTTTCAAGCCCTTAAAATCTTCCAGAGAATTGATTTTCTTCATGTACCAGCCACCCATCTGCATGCCTGAATTTCCAATAATCCTGGGCACAAGATCAAACCGGTCATACAATTCATTCATCAGGGTCTGGCCATTGCCCTCATAGAACCAGGAGTTGACTGACTGGGCATTCATTCCAAAGGGGATAGAGCCAAACCAGTTAAACGCCGTTGATTTTCCGGCCCAGAAATAGGGAGACCCCGTACCCATCTGAACTGTTCCTTTGGACACTGCATCAAACGCACCAGGAGGGGGTACCAGTTCTCCTCCGCCATAGAGTTTGATTTCAAACTGTCCGTCCGTCATCTCTTTTACATTCTCGCAAAAGAGCTTTACCATGTCGAACATGATTCTGACTTTTGGATTCCAGAATGATGTGGCAGTCCATTGAATTTTCGGAGATGCAATGACTGCCGGTGCTCCGATGGTTAATGCTGTTGTTGCTGCTACTGCTGTTGTGATACCTGCTTTTTTTAAAAACGTCCTTCTTTCCATGATTCCTCCTTCATTTTAGGGGACAGATTTTAATCTGTCCCCAGTGATTTTTTTTGGGGCAGATTAAAAATCTGTCCCCGGTAACAATATTTTATAATACCTGTTATGAAGTATCTGAAACAGGCAGAATATTTTCAGCAAAGGGTATGATATAGCCTTTCCCCTTTAAATTTTTAATGTATCTGTCAATAGAGTCAGTATACTTAAATCCTAAGATTTCAGTATGAGATTTTGAAAAATCTGAAACAAGTGTCACATTAAACCGCTTAAGGATATCCATCACCCTGAAGGCGACATATGAGGGCATGTTAAAATTTTGAGCCAACTCTTTGCCAAGTTTCCGGGGATTATTCTTAAAGGTATTTAGAACAGATGAAAAGGTTTCATTCCCCACACCCTGTGAACATCCTGCAACAAAGAGAATATTTCCGCCTTCTTTGACAATATTGACTGCATTGAAAAGGGCTTTGGTGGATTGATACAATTGCCCGTCCTTTCTGTGACCCCCGGCAGAAATCAGGGCAAAATCTCCTTTTTGAGGAACATGGATGCAACAGGCCTGGTCAAGCTTTTTGCAGCCCTCCATAAATGTTTTGTGCAATGGGCCCACATCGGCATGAAAAATATCACCAGTTCCATTTGCAGCAATGGCAACATAGGTGCAGGTTTTATTCTTTAAAAACAGGTCTGCTGCCTCATTCAGATCTTCATTAATTGGATTTCCCAGGAGTTTTGCCTGCCTGACCATGGGGTGGGCTGAACCATCTTTTCTCATGGCAAGAGAGTGATTCTGCTGGATAGAGTCATACCCTGCAATGCCCGGCAATATATATTTTCTGCCGCCGCCGAACCCGGCTGCCATATGGTGTAGGATACCGCCGAAGATGATTATATGGTCTGCTTCAACAGCTTCTTTTGTGATATAGAGTTGGGTTTTTTTATGGGTTTCACCGATATGAACAAGACGGTCTTGATTCTTATTTGCAGAATTTAGTATTTCAACTTTTTGAGAGCAAAAGAAACCGGCAAGTTGGGGAAATAGGTCCTTATCTATATCATCATGGGTTCCAAGGGCAATGATAATCTTAATATTATCCGTTGAAACGCCCAGGCCTAAAAGTGTTTTTATAATTTGAGGGACAAAAATATCCCCCCTGGTCCACAGCCTTGTATTATCCGGGATGATTACAGCAATTTTTTTGTGAATGATTCCTTTTGGAGTGTGGGTTTTTATCCCCTTTGAAATGATGTGTTTGATTTGGTCATGGCTGATTCCAGGAACATCTTTTCCAATAATGATGTCAAATACCTTATCATCAGGA
>JACNHV010000225.1 GCA_014383445.1 Candidatus Desulfobacula maris
AAAAACAAGAGTGAGTACGGCTGCAAGCAGAACCAGCCCTGTATAGAGTTTTATTCTTTTTAGCATATCTGGCCCCATCTTTTTTAAAAGGTTATGGTAAAACCGGTACATTATACAATAGATCATAAAAATTTGATAAAAAAGGGTACCATAAATTTGTCTGGAAAGAAACGAAACAAAAATGAATTCAGGTAAAATATTTTAAATTAGGTTTTGAACCTGTGCCTGCAAAAAGTAAGTTTGGTATTTCAGCCTGTAATTTCAGTCGTGCCGAGTCTTATATCACTGTACCAATTGCGACTATATTTCCATTAATTTTACATCCAAACATCCTTACATTTTTTCTACTCAGGTCTTCAATAGATTCTAAAGGGTTGCTTTCTGGCGGATAGAGAGACGTCAGATAACCGTCAAGTTCACTGAAACCCCGCGGTTAGCTTAGAATTTAGGAGATCAGGGGCTGGGGGATTAAAAAACCCCGGTTACCCGATTGGGCAATGCAGTATGAGAATGAACTGCTTCTGCATGGAGTTTTAAGCCAAGTGCAGCACAGACCAGCTACGTTGGAAGTTGAATGTGTAGCTTAAACTCAGTGGATTTTGTCTTGATTCAGGGGTCTACTTTTTTGGGGTAGGATCACCTGAGAGTTAACCAGGAAATTGCAGGCAGATGTATAAAAAACAACCGCCTGCAATTTAGTCGCCTTATATTATCGAAACGTTATTTGATAAGGGCATCTGCAACCATTGAACTTAGAAACTTTACTTCAACCCCCAATTTGTAATGCTCATTAAGATTATCCAGTTGGGTATGACAGTTTTCACATGCGGTGATAAGAATTTTTGCTCTGGATTTTTTTACCTGGTCTGCTTTTACCTTTGATGATTTCATTCTGAAATCAATGGTTTCATCACCCAGGGCGACCAATCCGCCGCCTCCGCCGCAACACCAGTTGGTTTTCGGGTCAGGGGACATTTCCCTGTAATCCTTTGCAATCTGACCAATGATATAACGGGGCTCATCGATTACACCACCATTTCGGGCAATCTGGCAGGGATCATGATAGGTCACACTCACATCAGCCGGAAGGGGTTTTAGTTTTATCCGGCCTTCCCTGATATATCTTGCGTGGACCTGGGTTATCGAAGACACTTTAAAGGGTTTGTCCCCTGAAAGCTGTGCCATGACGCGGTATGCGGTTCCGCACTCACAGATGCACACTTCCTTGACCTTTAGGCGTATTGCCTCGTTTATGATGCGGTCCAGAATCAGCTTTGTTTTTGAAGGGTCACCAACAAAGGCACCGAAATTGACGGCTTCAAAAAAACTCAACGTCCAGTTTTCACCTGCAGCATTGAAAATTGCTGCCGCAGGGACTATTGAATGGGCGCCGGCAAGAGCAACATATAGAATGTCGGCATTTTCAACTTCCGTTGGAATCGCTACTTTTCCAGCTTCCAGTTTCCATTTTTCTACCACATCCGCCTCTATCTTTTTTAATCCCTTAAGGAAATTTTCCTTGACACTATCGAGTGAATCACCCTTTGAGATGGAAACATCTGCCAGCATGGAAAGGATCTCAGGTTCGGATTCAGCTTTTATCAGAAGCAGTTTTGCAATGGACATGATCTGCTGGGTATCTATTCCAAAGGGGCAGTAAACCATGCAGCGCCTGCATCCGGTGCAGGAATACGCGGTTTTTTTGAGCATGTCTGCTGTATTGTCATCAATATCAACGGCTTCCCCAATCATTGGCAGCAGTTTTCCCTGAAGCTTGAAGTATTTTTTATAAATTTTACGTATCGATTCCGCCCTGTATACTGGTGTATTTTCAAATTCAGGAACAGATGCATAGACATGACAGGCTGACGCACAAATGCCGCACCTGGAGCATGTATCAAGATACATCTGCATCACACCCGTCAATTTGTCTGATATCGCCTTTAACATTTCCTGATGTAATTTTGGGTCCATTACTTACCTCTCCGAATCATGTTCAAAGGTACAGCAAAGATTGAATGAACAAGCTTGCTGAAGGGAAAGAACATTAATAAAAGATTTGCAAAAAAGACATGAAGCACCAGCATGAAGGAGTGCCCGACATCCATAACCGGCCCGATATCCGGGCTTAAGGAAATTAAACTTAAAATATAGGGCCTGTATTCGTAAACAGTAAGTTCGCCATAGCCATACCATGTCCTTGCCCAGTCCATCTGAGAACCAAAGATGGCTGTCAGCAATAGCAGCATCAGAATCAAATAATCCTCAGGAACAGAAAATTGACGAACGGGTGAGGCAAACCGCCTGAAAAGAAAAAACAACAGGGCTATCAGGATTCCGAGTCCGACAAACCCTCTGCCGATAAATATTTCATGTCCAATGATCTGTAAAACAGAAAAGTCTCCTATCAATTCCAGATGGCCAAGAAAAAGTAGAAAAACGCAGACATGGAACCCAATCAGGAAGAACCAGAGGATCGGGTTTGACCGTCTTACCATTGGAAAGAGAAAGGCATCATAAATCGCCCACAGAAAAGAAGGTTTTTGTTCGGGATATATTTTTAATGGTGGGGCAAACCGTTTTCTTTGTATGACCTTTACGATCTGCAATATGTTGCCGGCAATAAAAATGAAAAATGCAACATAAACCATTGGCACCAATATGAAATAATAGACAGAGTCCAAAATATTTCCTCCTTATGTCTTATTTAAGGCGCTTGATATAAAAAATAATATCGTCACCTTCCTGGTCTGTTTTCAAGATTTCATTGCCACTTGTTTTCGCCCAGGCCGGGAAATCAGTAAGTGCTCCCGGATCAGATGCGATGGCCTTGAGGACCTGGCCGACATCGACTTGTTTAATTCCCTTGTTGACCTTTACAACGGGCATGGGGCAGGGTAGTCCTTTAAGGTCAATTGTTTTGTCTTCTTTAATTGAATCTGACATTTTAATTCTCCCGTGTTTTCGCAATTTTTTTTATTTGTGTTGTATTAAATTTTTCCTGCTCAAAATGCTGAATTTTTCTGCCGGAACCCCTATAGAAAAAGCTGAACTTTACTGTTCATGGCCTCTTCAAGAAACTTTGCCACGCCACAATAGGTGAGGCCGGGGTAGTCGATCATCTCTTCCCTCGTAAATCCCATAAGACCCATTGACATCTCACAGACATAAATCTTTACTTCAAGCTCAGCGGCAAGCTCTATCATCTGTTCAAGAGATGCAACGTTCTTTTTTTTCATCAGGCTCTGCATCATGGCTGTACCGACACCCCCCATGTTCATCTTGGAGAGCTTCAGTTTTGAAGCTCCTTTTGGAAGCATCCAGCCGAACATTTTGCTCATCATGTCTTTGCCTTTGCCTTCTTTATCTGGAGCCCTCAGTATTGGGATGCCCCAGAAAGTAAAAAACATGACAACTTCCATTCCCATGGCGACCGCACCTGTGCCGATGATGAAGGCAGCAAGTGCCTTGTCCAGATCGCCGCTGAAAACGATCATGGATAGCTTGTTCTCTGTGACTTTTGCATCAAAGCCATCCATCTGCGCTTTCAGCGCTGCGATTTGTTTTTCCATTTCCTGTATGTTTTCCATTTTTTCCTCTCATTGTTAGCCCTGTTAAGTTAATAAAAATATTAAAGTTCAGGGTTATAAGTGTTTTTGATGTAGATAATAGTTAATAGCATAAACTATATCGTTAAAAAAATGCCTATTTCATCATCTCTTTGCCTGCTTCCATGCAGGCTTTCAGAAGATCAAGGTTGGCCAACATGTTTTTTCTTTGCTCCTGGTTGACCTGCAATAATATTTTTTCATGGATATCATCATGGAACTGCTTAATCTTCAGTACCTTCTTCTTTCCAGCATTGGTCAAACTGATAAGATAAATCCTTGAATCTTCAGGGTCTTTTATCCGCTGGATGAGTTTTTTTTCTTCAAGGCCGGAAATAATTTTTGTAACCCTGCTTTTCCCGACATTCATTCGGGAGGCAATGTTTTTTGGCGTTAGATATCTCTCATCCTCAAAAGATAAAATGCATCTCAACTCTGCATCAGGGAGTTTAAACCGGTCACTTTGATACTGCATCCGGTCCTGGCAGCACTGAAAAAGCCTGGCAATGAGTTTCTGAAACTCAACAAGCTGAAATTCTGTCACGTTTAATGTTGTTTCTTCAATTTGGTTCATAGTGTGAACTATACGTAAAGATCTGTTCTTTGTCAAGTCTTTTAAAAAAATAATCATCCCGACGACATAAGCTCTTTCAGGAGCAGGTTATCCATTCCTTTGGTATTCACAATATTAAGAATCGTATTGTTTTTGTCATCATAGGATAGGCTTCCAGTCAATTCCATGGGGTTTTATATACCCTGTGACTTGAGCCTGATTGTCGAACGTCTCCAAAATAAAAATCACACACTTTGCATAATTCTGAAAATTTTACATCTTTGGGATTATTTTTAAATTAGTTTAATTTTTCAGCTATATTTACAATACTGTTCATTATAATTTTGACAAAGCATTATCAAGATCATCTATAAGATCATTGATATCCTCAATGCCTGTAGAGTAGCGTATAAGACCTTCGGGTATACCCATGGCCTGACGTTCTTCCCTTGTGCATTCAACATGGCTTGTTGTTGCAGGAGGACCGACAATTGTCTCTACAGCTCCAAGGTTGGCAGCGGAATGAGCATACTTCATGTTAGACAGAACAATACCGACAGATTCAAAGGAATCTTTTTTGAGTCTGAAACTGAGCATACCTCCAAAACCTTGCATTTGCTTTTTTGCTATCTTGTGGCCTTCATGGGATTTTAATCCAGGATAGAATACTTTTTCAATTTCCGGATGTGAGTCAAGGTGTTGGGCTATTTCAAGGGCATTCTGGTTCTGCCTTTCTACTCTAAGGGCGAGAGTCTTCATTCCTCTTAAGAGAAGATAAGCAGACATGGGATCCAGAGTTGCACCGTTGATTTCACGATAGTGATAAATCTGCTTGATCAGTTCATTGTCACCACATACCACACCTCCCAGGGCATCTGCATGTCCTCCAAGATATTTTGTTGCTGAATGAAGAACCAGATCCGCACCCAATGCCAGGGGTTGCTGATTGATAGGAGTTGCAAATGTATTATCGACTACCACAACAGCGCCTTGTTTTTTCCCAGCCTTTGAAAGACGCTCCAAGTCAAGAATCTTGATAGTTGGATTTGTAGGGGTTTCAAGGTAAAGCAGGTCACAGCCCTTTACGATTTCAGCCTCGATTGCTTCATGATCTGTTGTGTCGCACAACTTTACTTCCACGTTGATCCTGGGCAAAAATTCTGTAAAAATCTTGTTTGTTCCACCATATGTATCTTTTACCGATACAACTTTCTGGCCAGGTAAAAGAAGTGCAAAAAGAGTACTGCTTATGATTCCCATACCTGTTGAGGCACTGGTTGCAGCTTGAGCATTCTCAAGGGCACATATTTTATTTTCAAAAACTTCAACTGTGGGATTTGTATTACGGCTGTAGATGTGTCCTTTCTGTTTTCCCAAAGCAACTTGCTGCCATTCATCAATATCTTTATATCCAAATGAAACACTATGTACAACAGGCACCTGGGTTGCATTCTGCATTAAATATTTTTCTTCTCCTGCCCATACCGAGCATGTTCCTTTTCCAGGTTTTTGATTCTTTTTCACTAAAAGATATCCTTTAGATAATTGAGCGCTACATTAATGTATAATTCTGATCCCAGAACAAGCGCATCTTCATCCAGGTCGAATTGAGGATGATGATGCGGGTATACGATTGGTTGAGACTTATTCTTTGCACCTACAAAGGCAAATGCTGCAGGAACCCTGGCGGCAAACTCTGAAAAATCTTCGCCAGCCATGGTTCTGATATCAGCAGTAACTTTTTTTTCGTCTTTAAGAATGCTGAAGGCTGCTTTCCTTACTACTTCTGCAACAGAAGGATCATTAGAAAGCATGTCGTTGCCTTTTTTGAATTCAAGCTCATAACCAGCCCCGTGTAGATTACAGATACCATTAACAACTTGTTCAAACTTTTTAAGGATATCTTCACCATTTTCATATAAAAAACGGATTGAACCCTGTAATACTGTTTTTTCAGGTATAATAGTGGTGTTTGTCCCGCTATGAATACTTGTGAACATTATAACTGCCGGATCCAAGGCATTGATTTGTCTTGTCTGTATGGACTGGACAGCCTGAATTATGTGGGATGAAATAAAGATTGGATCAATTGATTCATGGGCAAATCCTGCATGCCCTCCAACACCTTTGACGGTCAGGTAAAAATAATGGCTTGCAGCCATTGCCGGCCCGTCACAGATATCAATTCTTCCAGTTTCAAGCTGGTTCCAGAGATGACATCCAAAAGCAGCGTCAACTTTAAAGTCTTCAATGATATTTTCTTCTATCATTTTATGGGCACCGGCATCTTCCTCATTGGGCTGGAAGGCTAAAATAATATTACCCGCAATATTTTCTTTGAACTGGGCTAAAAGCTTTGCAGCCACCAAAAGCATTGCCATGTGTCCGTCATGTCCGCAGGCATGCATTATTCCTGAATTTTTTGACTGAAACTCAAGATTGGTTTCTTCTTGTATAGGAAGGGCATCCATATCTGATCTGAGTAGAAGGGTTCTTCCTTGTCTGTTTCCTGAAAGAGCTCCAACAACACCGGTCTTTGCAATTTTCTTCGCTTTAACACCCACATTATCAAGATATGTGATAATTTTTTTCTGGGTCGCAAACTCTTTAAAGCCAAGTTCGGGATATTGATGAAAATCCCGCCTCAGAGCAATAAGTTCAGGGACAAGTTTTTTTAGCATTCTGTTCATATAGGTAATTTATTTGTTTTATTTTAATTCAAGCCAGTTTGATATAAAATCTACCCGATAAAAGCAAGCTATTGTAAACAATTTGGCTTGGAGATAGTAGATTTTTAATCGATTTCACCCGATCTCCTTCCAAATCTAACGTTTTAAAATCACCGGCTTGCCCGTGTGCATTTTGATTGTTGAACAATCGCTTTAATTTTTCTATGTCTCTCTTTTTGGCCCTGAAAAGTGCAATATAGCACCGAACTTGGTTTGTTTGTTTGCATGATCATTTTTTATTTCAAATAGTTAGGATACCCCCCATTACACACATCTTATTGAGCCACAACAGCACCCCTATTTCTTAAAGCGTCTACCATGTTTGATACCATATTTTCTCATTTTCCCTCTCAAGGAACTGGGATTTACGCCAAGAATTTCAGCTGCACCTTCAGGGCCATGAACCTTACCCTTGGTTCTTTCAACTACTTTTGTTATATGATTTGAAATCAATCGCTCAAGATTATCAGTTGCAGTAGAATGCGTAACAAGTTCATGAGATTCCTTTTCTTTACATGGAATTAAATTACTAAAATCCAGAGGCCCTGCAGGGCTAAGGATCATGGCTCTTTCAACAATATTGCTCAATTCCCTTACATTTCCGGGCCATTCATAATTCATCAGCATATCAATGGAATCTGGAACTGCTTCCGGAATTTGGGGAAGTTTCAACTCTCGAACTTTCAATGAAATTAAATGCTGTAAAAGTGCGGGTATATCCTGTCTTCTTTCGCGTAATGGAGGTATCATAATAGGAAAAACATTCAACCGGAACCAGAGGTCTTCTCTGAAATCTCCATTCTGGACCATTTTCTCAAGGTTTCTATTTGTGGCAGCAATGATTCTTATATCCAATTGAATCGTTTCAAAACCACCAATCCGTTCTATTTCCTTGTTCTGCAATACTCTTAACAGGCGTACCTGTGCCTGGAACGGAAGTTCTCCAATTTCATCAAGAAAAATCGTTCCTTTATCTGCCCTTTCAAATCGACCGCGCATTTTAGACAGGGCGCCGGTGAAAGCCCCTTTTTCATGACATCCTTCAACCCGAAGTTTGCACCGATGATTTCATCACCTGAGAGCCGCCTTAGTTCACCATGCAGATACTTGTTGTCATCTGCCAACAAATCCCTCAACTTTAATACTTCGCGATGTTTGAGGGCATTTGACATGGCAATCTTCATGGGGTCCTTCAACGATTCAACCAGCCCTAAATGGCTTTCTGTGAATTTCGGTTCACCAACCGAATGAAAAATAACATTTCCTACCATTTTATCTTTTGAACGCAGAATTAAAAAAAGAACCGATGATGCTGTGACATCAAGAACATTCATCACATGTTTGCTTAATGGAAACTGATGAGGATTTTTGATAAGCAACACATCACTGTCTTTTGAAATACTTTTCCCAGTTTTCAAAGCATCATCTGGTAAAGGTATAATCAGATCAAGTTTTTCACCCATTTCTTCATTGGCATGAGCGATTATATTCATGGACCGCAACGTATCATTATAATATGAAAGGCCCATTCTTGCGACGGGTATAAAATCCTTTAGATAAAGGAGCAGAGAGTGCAAGGCATTTTCTATTTCCAGATTACCGCATATTCTCATGGTTGCTTCTTTAAAAAAATCGCTTCTTTCAATCGGCATTTTATACCCCTTTTCAAAATATTGTCTTATTTGACAGAATATACGCAATATTGTTTCATTTGACAATAAAAGATGTCTTTATTGACAATTCATAACCTATCAATATTGCAACCCCTTGTTATCATTAAATTTATTATCCTGGCATGCTTTTAGCAATATAATGGCAGCAAACGAAAATCATAAAAATACTGATATAGGATTTACCAGATGAAATGGATCGAAATCATCGAACTTAGATCAGCAGGCAATACCTTTAAGCAATTGGAAATGCCCCTGCAGGAATTTTTAGATCAGGCGGAGAAAAAAACAGAGAAGCAGATCGTCAAATTATATACCCGCATGAAGATAGATACGGATGTCAGGATTCACCTGCTCCACGATTCAGGCAACACAAAAAACAGCGGAAGTTCTCTTGGCATCAGATTGGTTTCAGCTTTAAAGCCTTATGGTTTGGTGAACCACACCATTTGGATTGAAAAACAGAAAGAGTCATTAACATAAATAATCTGGAAGGAAAAAACAATGATACAAAAAATTAAACTTAATTTAGTGATTTGGTGTTTCGGGCTGAAACCGGCAATTAAAAAACTGGACAAAGAAAATTATAAGGAAATCATGAAGGCTTTTAAAAAGCATTATCTTGAAATCAATGCCCGTATTGAAAAAAAGGGTGGGGTTGTTGGGTTTCATATGATGGCTTCTGTTATCGGATTGGCCTTTTATAAAGTGCTGCCTGATTACATTCAGGATCGAAACGAAGTGATTGACGTCATTCACAATATTCTTTGGAAACCGAGAATGTCTAAAAATGTTAGTTTTATAGCGTTTTTTGTACGCAGATCAAAAGATCCTTTTAATAATTTCCTGAAGTTTTTAGGGCCAAGAAATGAATGGTTCTTTCCTTGTTTGCCTTGGGATAAGGAGCTAGTTGACATTGGAAACGGGGTCGGTTGGAAACAACACATATGTCCGTACTATGATTTTTTTAAAAGGGAAAATACTTTGGAATTAACAAAGGCTTACTGCGATTTTGACCGCAAGGTTGCAGGACTTTTGCCGGATCATTTGGAACTAAAAAGAGAAAAGACCTTGGCAAAAGGTAACAACTATTGTGATTTTCTGTATTACAAAAAATAATTAAATAAATTTAAAAGGCGCAGAACAATGAATAAAAAAGAAATCGTTTTTATGGGAATTTTTTCAACATTAATTATGGACATTGGATTTGTATTCCTCAAAGTAACCAACATCGTAAAAGGGTCTATGGAACCACAGTTCCTTGGAAGATGGATACTGAATATGTTTAATGGCCAATTCGTTCAGGAAAATATTCGGATGGATTACATTAATTTTACCCTGGTTTATTCTCTATCCATGCATTGGTTTTGGTGTTATGGGTATAGATACTCCTGAAGGTTTAAATAATATTGAATACAGTTTTATATATCATTCTTTTTTTGGTTTAGGAATTACGCTCTGGCTAGGAGTTGTTCAACGGTATGTCTATGCTTCTCAATCACGCAACACTCGATACGGGTGGGTGGTTAACCCTTTTCCCGATAATGAAAGATCACCAAGAAGTTCATGAAGAACATGAAGTTTTTTCATCAGTTCTTTAATGTCCTTCATGAAAGTTGTTGTTCTTTCCTCCAGTTATTATATTAAATAATGACATGTATTTAGCCTATAAATACCAATTCAACCGGCTCATTTATTTTTTTTCGTGTTTTACCGAAGACAAATTATTCATCATATGCTTCTTTTCAATTTGATAGTTATGCAATTGTGAACCTGCCAAGTTCCGGTGCTATTGATATGAGCAGTTTGCCGTCATCTGAGTCTGGATCAATGAGCGTGAAATCCCGAAACTCAAATCCAGGGGCTACTGAACAGCCTACCAGGACCGTATCTGATATGGGTTCGGCAGCTTGCCAAATCCCGGCAGGTATTACATAACAGAAGGTATTGCTGCTGGGTGATAGAGTGATGCATTCAGGAGGTGTATTTGAGCCATCCCAAATGTACAGGCGCAGACCTTTGCCCTGGTATAAGTTCCAGACTTCATCAGATGAAACTTTGTGGAATCTGCTTCGCTCATCCGGATTCAAAGAAAAATAGATGTGG
Organism: Candidatus Desulfobacula maris; assembly: GCA_014383445.1. Classification (GTDB taxonomy): domain Bacteria; phylum Desulfobacterota; class Desulfobacteria; order Desulfobacterales; family Desulfobacteraceae; genus Desulfobacula; species Desulfobacula maris. The sequence continues at coordinate 10,667 of JACNHV010000225.1, forward strand.
GTAAGGGCTGATCTAATATCCCCCTGTGATGTATAGATGGTTTTAGAGGATCTGAATACCTCGCGGAATCGACCACCTTCAGGGTGTTCTGTGAGATTAATTGGCTTCATGATGTATATATATTTCCTAATATTAAGCTCACTAGCTTGCCTACGTGCAACGTTAACATATTACGGCCGATTGTCCATCCCGCGCGTCCGGTGTCATGGTTAACACCATTATAACCGGCTGCTACGCCGGATAAGATATAATGTAAATGTGCCAAAAACACCTAACTTGAAGCCTGCAGCGGCTATATGCAGTCCGGTTGATAAATTTTTTATGATCTTTTCACAAGATAGATTCTTGTGAAACCGAATGATTCATCTTGTTGAACTGAGCCGCTATCGCGGCAGAAAAATAATTCAAATCAGTGTATAACTCCTGTAAGAGTCCAATTCCGGCCACTTATAATCAAAGGAGTTTACCATGAACAAAACCCAAACAAAACGATTTAATGAACTCTATCAGCGCCACCTGAGATTACTCAAACTTCAGGGCCTAAGCCACAGTATCATTGATAACTACGCCAGGGCCGTTCGTCGACTCAGTCAGCATTTTGACAGCTGTCCAGATCAATTAACACCGGATCAACTGTAAGCCTATTATGGCCAGTTTCTTGAAACCCATTCCTGGAGTAAGGCACCTTGTTGAATATGAAAATTACCGGATCAACAGCCCTGGTAAAAGAGTGCATCCGGCTGTTGTTTGATTTTTTCTTGAAACAGTAACCCATATGACCCATAATGATAATCATGCATTAATTTGAAAAAGGAGAACCATGTCCGAATTGTTTGAACCAGGTACTATAAATGGTATGATACTGAAAAATCGATTTGTCAGATCCGCCACCTATGAGGCAATGGCCAATCTTGATGGCACCGCAAAAGGTAAGTTACTGGATTATATGGCCGGACTCTCCCGGGGAGATGTCGGGCTTATTATTACAGGACACACCCATGTGAACCTGGAAGGCCAGGCAGGTCTAAGGCAGTTGGGTATTTATTCCGATGCAATGATCGACAGCTTAAAACAGGTGTCCCGGACTGTTCACGAAAATGGCGGGATGATAGCCGCTCAACTGGCCCATGCCGGCATGCGGGGTATCGGAAAAGATGCGTATGCGCCAATAGGCCCTTCAGATGTAATTGCAAAGGACATCAAAAAAACGTCAGCAATGACGATTGATGATATTAAAAGAACGATAAAAGCCTTTGGTGATGCCGCACAAAGAGCTGTCACTTCAGGTTTTGACGCAGTTGAAATCCACGCGGCCCACGGCTATCTGCTCAGTCAATTTTTATCCCCATTCTATAATAAGCGGTATGACGACTATGGCGGAGGACTTGAGAATCGGGCAAGGCTGCTTATAGAAGTTTACCAGGAGATCAGGCAGCGGGTTGGAAAATCCTTTCCCGTCATGGTCAAGATCAACTCGGAGGATTTCCTTGAACACGGGTTTACAGTGGAGGAGATGATCACTGTTGCCGGAATACTTGAAACTCTTGGTATGGATGCCATTGAGATGAGCGGCGGAACCTTTGAATCCGGCAAATGCATACCCTCCAGAGGGGGAACATCAAAGTCGGAAGACAGAGAAATTTATTATAGAAAAGCTGCACTGGCGTTCAAGGAAAAAATAAAAATTCCGCTTATTCTGGTGGGCGGCTTTCTAAGCTACACGCTTACCGAAGATGTCATCAACTCCAGGGTTGCCGACTATATTGCCCTGTCAAGACCGCTCATAAGAGAGCCCGGGCTTGTCAAACGATGGGCTGCTGGTGACCGGTCAAAAGCCTCCTGCATTTCTTGTAATCGTTGCTTTTTAACCCTTGTTACAGAAGAGGCGCTTCATTGTGCCCAGGACAAAAAAAGGCATCCTCATGTCCCAAAATAAAGAACGAAATCGGCGCATGGTTCAGGCTGGCCGCAGGGCAGATAAAATACCGTGAATATATTGAATCAATCTTCTTCCGGAATACTGTTTTTGCTTTCTGTCTCAGTGGGCGTGGCAATGATTGGCCTTGGCATCATCTGGCCCCTTATACCGGTGTATGCGGTGGAACTCGGCGCAGGTGGCACCCTGGTCGGGATTATTATTGCCAGTTTTAATGTTTCCAGGACCCTGTTCAGCCCATTTGCCGGTCGGCTTTCAGACAAATTGGGCCGGAAAAATTTCATTGTGACCGGCCTTTTTTCATACGCCGTAATTTCAGTATTCTATGTGCTGCCGGCAACTGCTGAAACGCTTATTATCATCCGCTTTTTCCATGGATTGACATCTGTTCTCGTGGTTCCCATTGCCATGGCCCTTGCTGCGGATATCGCACCAAAACCAAAACTTGGGTTGTATATGGGCACTCTGAATATGGCTGTGATGTTCGGTCTTGGTATCGGCCCTGCCCTGGGCGGCATGATCCGTGACCATTTCGGTATGGATACAGCATTTTATGCCATGGGTTTCCTGGCGCTGTTAACCTGTATTCTGATGATGATTTTTATTCCTTCCGATGCCAGACGCCGCGGAATTCAGGAAATTAAAAAACCGGTTTCAATTAAAAAAATGTTATCCCATCGCGTTATCCTGGGAATTTCCTTGATGAGATTTTTTGCCGCCTCCGGACAGGGAGCAGTCTATACCTTTTTACCGATTCTTGCGTTGCAGCTCAAATTGACAAGTTCCCAGGTCGGTATCATTTTATCTGCCAATATTTTTCTTATTGCATTTCTTCAACGACCCTGCGGCAGGCTTGCCGATCGGATCAATCCCAAGTACCTTGTTATCATCGGGACCTTTGCATCTGGATTGACTGTATTTGGGATGCCGTTTATAGACGGCTTTATGATGATCCTGTTGCTCAATATTTTCATGGGTATGGCCAATGGCCTTTCATTGCCCGGCGGACTTGTTATCACAGGGCAGCTTGGCCGCAGCATGGGAATGGCATCACTCATGAGCATTACGGATGGCGCCTGGAGCCTTGGCATGATTGTGTCTCCAATACTTTCAGGCGTTATCCTTGATGTCTTTGGCCTTTCTTATGTTTTTATTGTCGGGAGTCTTTTGATATTAACCGGCGGTGTTGTTGTCGCTTTCTTTCTTCGGGATTACACCCCTTAAGCAGACTTTTTGATACAGAACGAATCTGTAGAATAAGTACTTTTTAAAAAGTAGTTATTCCATTTTTCGTGTATTTGGCCATTTGATTTTTGCTCTTTTAAAGGTCTGCGGTTTTGCTTTCTATTTTTAGAAAAATATAGCACAAAATTACAAAAATCTCCAGTGTTTTCAGGCTTTTTCTACAGCTTCAACACCAAAATTACCGGTCACACCCGGTTCATTTTTTTGTTTGGAATGCAAAGAATATCTTATCTGATTTTAATAAATTTAAGGCAGGGTTATTCCTGCAAGCCAATTTATTTATTTTTCAGATAATAAAGGCATTTTGTTTCACCAAAACAGTCTTTCCGAAAATGTATTTCTTTTTGTATGGCACAGGCAACCGTGTTTTCTAATTTTATGCCCAGGTCACCGATGACCTGTCCGGTATCATAAAAGTAGAACTTGGGTGCTTTTTGAATTGCTCTGGCAATATTTTTATGGAAAGGAGGTACTTTAAAAACAACATACATGTTTTCAAGTATCGTTTACCATGGTTCTGATGAATTTAAAATTGAGTATAAACCGCTTAAAAGAGGTCAGGAAAAAGCCCAGGCCATTATTGAACATGAAAATAAAATCAGGTTAAATAAACAATCTGCTCAGCATTTGTTTGAATTGATTGAAAACCCTCCAAAGGCGAATCCCAAACTGGCTCAAGCAATGAAACAGTATAAGCAGGATTTGAAATGATAAAGATCGAGCTTTTGGATAAATCGCATGACAGAAAGCGGTTTGACTGTGGAAACACCCAATTAAATATATTTCTGCAAAAGACTGCCAGACAGCACATTACTAAAGGTATGTCCCGCACCTTTGTGTTGGTTAATGATGAAAACTCGAACGAGATCCTTGGATTCTACACCCTGGCGATTTGTGAAGTTGAAACGGATTACTTACCACCTATTATCGCTAAAAAATATCCAGATCAAATTCCTGCTTTAAAATTTGCGAGACTTGCTGTGTCAAAAAAACATCAGCACAAAGGCTATGGAAATTATTTGATAGGGAGTGCTGTTGAAAAAGTCATTCTTATTTCAGAAAATGTTGGCATAATTGGACTCTTTGTCGATGCAAAAGATAACCAGACCAAAGAATACTATGAACAGTTTGGATTTATCTCCCTCAATGGGAAACCTTTGGTATTATTCCTTCCTATAAAGACACTGGTTCACTACAAATAACGACAATATAAAATTCCCGTATTCGATGTGCCGTTTTCCATACTATGGAGCAAGTCATTTTTATAGGGCGGCAAGCGCAGGCTAATATCCCGCCCTGACAGCCTCAGAAATAGCCTTGAGGTTTTCAAGCGGAGTTTCCAATGGAATGGCGCATTCGGGACCGATGATGTTCACCCCGGACTCAATGGCATAGCGGGCCTGCTTGTAGACATCTTCAGGCGTGCCCATAAACAGCACATTGGCGTTGTCAATATTGCCCACCAGGGAGATGCGATCACCCACCCGCGCCACTGCATCTTTAGCGTCAAGCTGCCACTCGAAGTGGTAGGCGTTGAAACCGGCATCCGCGAACATCTCAATGCGATCCTTGCAGTTGCCACACACGTGCAGGATCAGGGGCCCGCCGATCTCTGAGGTTATGATCTTGTGCCTGGGCTGGAGGTATTCCTTGTAAACCTTGGCGCTGACCAGGTCACCCGTGGCGTGGTCTGCGACAACCACGATATCGGCCCCGGCCTGAAGTTGGGCCCGCGCGAACTTAATGGGGACTTCCATGACTTGGTCCAACATGCGGTTTACCCTGTCCTTGGCTTCGGTATCCC
>JACNHV010000047.1 GCA_014383445.1 Candidatus Desulfobacula maris
CCAATACTGACTTTAGATTATTTCTTGCTTCGCTGAAATTTATAATTCTCATAATATCCTCCTGATTTGTCAAATTTATTATACAAGTATAATAAATATATTTATACTTGTCCAGTATTTTGTACAAGTCGGAGGGAGATTTTTTAAGATCGAACACCAGAATCTACGGTGAAATCCGTAGTATTCTATTGTTGAGATAAATTTAAAATTGATTTCAGCTTTTCCGTTGCTGCAATTCTCTTTTTGGGTTTCATTCTTAATATATTTTCAACCTTCCACTTGATGGCTGGTAGGTTTTCAAGACCTGGAGTTGAAAGCAAACTGAAATCAGGTATTCCCATTTTAACAGACAACAGAAATTTCCGTTCATTCCTAGAAAGTTTGGATAATATCAGAGATGGCAATTCTTTACGTATTTTTCCAAGCTCTTGATAACTGACCTCTATTGATGACATACCTTTGAATTCAGTTTCATACGCCTGTCTAAAATCTTGAAAATTTGGAGAAAGCAACTCTGACATGGGGCGATTGTGACTGGCAAGGTATACGACAAACGCTTGACTGATTTCTTCATTCAGACCTCCTGCCTCAGAAAGGAGCTTAATATCAAATAAATCTCGAGGATGCTGACGATCCAAAGCTTCACATATCTTCCCACCATAAAGATCTGCAAAAGAGAGTACCGAGATTTCCATTTCCATCTTGAAACTGGTCAAAAGCTGATAGTTTTTTAGGGTTCAAGGGAAAAAGTTTGAACAGGCTCTGATTTTCCCTTTACTTTTATGGCAGGCATGGGTTTAAAGACGAACGCCTTTTCAAGTTCCTCTGCGACCTTTGAACTGACAAGAATATCCGTGCCGAATTCTTTGTTCAGGTCCTGGATTCGAGAGGCCAGATTCACAGTGCTTCCGATCAGGGAATAGGCTGTTCGATCCGAACTGCCGATATTCGCAGCCAGGACCGTTCCAGTATGAATACCGATCCCGTGGTTCAGGGTTGCATATCCTTGGAGGGCATGATTCCTGTTAATCTCTTCCAGGCGCTTTCGCATGGAAAGGGCTGCCTGTACCGCGTAATGTACATGATTTGGGTTGTATATCGGGGCTCCAAAGACCGCTTCTATCTCATCGCCTATGAACTGAAGAATCAGTCCCCCATGCTCCTTGATGGTTTCCGCCATTGCATTTAAATAGTCGTTGAGAAGGTGGATCAGTTCTTTTGGGGCCGTCTTGTCCACCAGGGGGGTGAAGTCGCGAAGGTCCGCGAACAGGATGGTTGCCTCTTTAAACTCGCCATCAAGAGGGATATTGCCGTTTAGAATTTCATCTCTAATCTTGGAGTCAACATACCGGCCGAAGGTGTTCTTAATCAGTTCCCGCTCCCTCAATCCTGCTGTCATGGAATTAAGGGCCTCTCCTGCAAAGCCGATCTCATCATTGGTGTAAACGACGGCCTTTGCATTGAGATCCCCTTTTCTTACCCGGCTCATGGTGCGGATGATTTCCACAACGGGTTTCCTGAGATGATGCAGGACCAGCATGGCAATCAGAATGGATATCACCATAAACATCAAACTCTCCACGGCGATGGTCTTCTGAATGCTTTCTGCCAGCATGAAAGGGGTCACTTTCTCATTGACCAGCATGATCCTGAACTGACCGATGGTCAGGTGGATAAAAGCGAGGGGAACGATTGAAACGGCAAAAACGAGGGCCACCAGCCGGGTTTGCAGATTAACGGAGCGTACCCCTTTCACTTTTGAAAGACCGCCATCCGGAAAAAACAAAGGGACCATATTGTGCTGGGACACGTGTTCCACCCAGAAAAAGGCCATCATGCCGGTGATAAGTCCGCAGGCGATTCCCATACCCAGGTTCTTGGGAGAGGTAAAAAAGGCAAACAAAATCGTCCCGAATCCCCAGATAAAAATATCCATGCCCACCACCATAAAAGGCTCATTGAGCAGCCTTCGTCTGGCGGAATCCAGCAATCGGGGATCGGGATCAATGCCATCGGCAAAATTCCTTATGCATCTTCGAATGGGTCTTTCATACCAGATGGTAATAATGCAAATAACCGCCAACGAGATGGTTCCGTAGGTAATATCCAGGTGGCGAAGGAGGGTCAGGAGTCCGTCGGACAGGGTGAGACTACGGTGGGCAAAAAAGATTTTGGTGATGAAGTCGCCAATAAAGTTGACAAATATATTTCCCAGAAGCATGCTGTTAATCAGGGAAAAATATCGAAGTTTACCGTATGTGCGGATGTCGGGTTTCATGGGGTAACTATTAACTATTCTTACTGGTTTGTAAAGGTAAGCCTCGGTCACGCGGTGCTCGGGCTGCCGCGTTGCTAAAGCTCAATCGCATTCTGTTCAAAACGTTGCTGATTTATACTGTAGCCTTTAACAAGGTATTCTTTTAGGCGTTGGGTCGCCCATATTCTGAATCTCGTCCCTTTTTTTGAATTTACCCTGTAGCCGACAGAAATAATTGCATCCAGATTGTAAAATTTTATTTTTCGACGAACCTGGCGTTTACCCTCCTGTCGAACCACCGAGGAATCCTCGGTAGTTGATGATTTTTCTAATTTACCAGAGTTGTAAATATTTCTTAGATGAAGACCAATGGTGTCGGAATCCTTTTTAAATAGTTCTGCCATCTGAGCCTGCGACAACCAGATGGTGCCTTCCTCAAGGCGGACCTGAATCTGGGTTTGTCCGTCATCAGTCTGATAGATTTCTATTTGTTTCTCTTCAGCCAATATTTTTTTCCTGGTTAATCAAAATACTATCATTATAACATTGTGATCGAATAGCATAAAAAGATCAAAAATTGCCATAGCAAATATGATTTGGCGTGGATAGTGGTGCTACAGTACAGCCGCCGTGAACATGAAAATCTGCGGCATAGTCCGTAGCATTTTTTTTGTTTTAAGACCTTTAAAAAACAGCGTAACCTTGTCTCCAGTTTCGTGGGGGAGGATTACTTTTAATTAGTGATCCATTTGGACACCAATTTCATGAATTAAATAACCATTAAAAAAATCATTAGACCAAAGGC
>JACNHV010000399.1 GCA_014383445.1 Candidatus Desulfobacula maris
GCCAACAATATCCATTTACCCGTAAACATGCCGTCATGACAGGCTGTAAGGGCGAATTCCAAAAACCCCTTTAATTCCGGGGACACCTTACTTAATTCCAATATTTTTGGATTTCAGCCCCGGGCTTACCAGGTTTTAGCTTAAGGCCAAGTGTTTTTTCCAATTGTTCAATAAAACCATTCTGCCAGCAGATCAAGATATGCGGCATAATGATCATCAGAAAAAAAAGTTTACTGACGTCTGTTGCTCCGCTGGGTAATATGGTGAGGCATATCAGGGGCCACAATTCTTTCTATCCTTGCCATGGTTAGAATATACAGACAGATTAATATCTATGTCAAGAATTAAGTAGGGTAAGTATGGTCCCCTCTGAATTCCCTAATTCCCACGGGGGAAAGATAGAACTAAAAATAACAAAATATCAAAAAAGGGAGGAAGGGTTGCTAATGGAAAGACAAATATATTCGCAATTAATTGACTGGAAAGAAAAAAAGACAGGAAACCACTTATTTTAAAGGGCGCTCGCCAAGTAGGCAAGACGTATATCTTAAAAGAATTCAGCCGCCAAAACTTTAAGAATGTCCATTACCTGAATTTTGAAGAGGATGAATTATTAAACAGAATTTTTGAGCGAGACCTTAAACCGGGAAGGATTATCCAGGAAATATCATTTTATCTTGATTCATCAATAGATTTTGACCATGACATTCTCATCATGGACGAAATCCAACACTGCCCGAAAGCTCTGACCAGTCTGAAATACTTTAACGAGTCAATGCCCAGGTTTGCCATCCAATCTATGTTCTGCAATTTAAAGCATTCATCCTTACCCCTTGAAATTTTCCAATTCCCTTTAAACGGCAAATTCAATGGTATTATAATTATTTAAATCAATTTCTTTTCGTGCTTTCCAGAGATCATAATTATCTTGCATAAGCAACCAGCTTTCCGGCGATCTGCCTAATACTACGGAGAGCTTTAAGGCCATTGCCGGCAAAACATCAGTTTTTCCATTAATCAATCGGCTTATTAATCCAGGGCTGACTTTTAATTTTCGGGCCAATTCATTTGAGCTGATATCATTTGGCCGCAAATAAACTCTTTTTATAAATGCCCCTGGATGCATAGGGTTATGTTGTTGAATAACCATTTTATTTCCCCTTTATCTAATGATAATCTTCATAATTGATCACGTATGCATGGCCATCTTTAAATTCAAAAATGACCCTCCAATTACCATTAACAGCCCATAACCCGGCATGATAACCTTTAAGCGGATGCAATCTCCACCCCGGGATATCCATATCTTCAATAGACATAGCTGTGTGTAAGGCTTGTAATCGTTCTTCTAACCTTGTGGCATGTTTGGGGTTTATACCTGCTGTACTTCCAGTCGTAAAAAAAACTTTTAACCCTTTATGCTTAAAGCTTTTGATCATGGGGTCATTGTACAATGATATTTACTGTTGTGCAACAGTAGGTTTTATGTTTTATCATCAACAAATTTTGGAAATCTTTTTGCTAAAAGCTGTTTTGAATTATCATGGTATCTTTCGTTAAATTAAGTTCTGAAAGTTTTTCCGCATAGGATAACACTTGAGTCTAATCCGTGGAATATTTTTTTAAAGTCTATATAGAAAAAGGTTGCATTTTTATGTATTGTTATTACAATGGTTATAACAAAGGAGATCTGAAATGATAGAGCTAAAAGTTAGAAAAATAGGTAACTCTCTGGGTGTGGTGTTGCCAAAAGAATCCTTGGCAAGGCTTAAAGTCAAAGAAGGCGAGATTCTTTATTTCACTGAGACACCAGACGGAAGTTACCGTTTAACGGGATACAACGAAAATTTTTCCAGACAGGTTTTTGAGGCTGAAAAAATAATGCAGCAGGATAAGGACCTTCTTCGGGAGCTTTCAAAAAGATGAGTAATGAGTGGATCGAGCTGGACACAGTTCTTGTGATCCATGATATGCAGATTGAAGCGCATGGCGGCGCACCAGGTGTCAGAGATATTGGTTTAATAGAAAGTGCACTGGCAAGGCCGCAGAATTTATTGCACTATGGTAACCCCGGTGTAGTTGAACTTGCTGCTGCATACGGTTTTGCGCTGGTCAAAAACCATGGGTTTGTTGATGGGAACAAAAGGACTGCATATGTTGTGACCCGACTTTTTTTACGTTTGCATGGAATGGATTTTATTGCCAGCCCCGTAGAAAGGGTATTGGTTTTTGAACAATTGGGTAAAGGTGACTTTTCTGCCGAAGATTTTACTCAATGGGTGAAAAATAATTGTCAAAAGATAGTTTGATTCCGAAAAACCAGAAGCCTGGTTTCGGCTATTCTGCAATTTTTTCGGAAATACCAGGATTGGTATTTCCGATAATTTCTGACTCGATATTTTTATCTATATAGGCCTATTTTATCGGCAAGGTGAATGAAAACCGGCTGCCCTTATTTCCCTTGGGGAATGTACTTCACATTGGGTTGATTCTTCAGGTCTGAATCCGAAGAAATAATTCTGCAATTATGGGCTCGCGATACAGCAACGATGATGGCGTCGGCCATGGCTAATTTTTCCTGCAGGGCTATATCGGCAGCTGCAAGGGCAAGGGTTTCATCAAGCGAGATTACCGAAGAATTTTTCATATATCCTGCAGCGAGCAGTGCCTTTTCTTCGCTGGTCTCTCTTTTAAGCACTTTATAGACCTCATAGACAATGATTGCAGGTATCAGGAGCTTATCCTGGTCTGCAAGATAATCTTTATACTTATCAGCCAATTCCCCGTCGGTAAACCATTCCAGCCAGCCGCAAGAGTCAACAATAATCATCAGTAGCGATCCTTCTTGTCCCGGTAGCCATCGATGTTAGCACCTGCGGCTATACCTCGTAAGTCATCAAGAGATGCCTGGGGTATAAGGATGAGCATCCCGTCCTTTTCTATGATAGTCAGCTTTTGCTTTGGCTTAAGGTTTAGATGCTCTCTAACCGGTTTGGGGATGACCACTTGATATTTACTTGATATTGTCGTTTGCATTGCATTCTCCTTATTGGCTATCGAT
>JACNHV010000261.1 GCA_014383445.1 Candidatus Desulfobacula maris
GTGTGTAAACAGATTTGCCAAAAAAGAAACGCCTGCTTCAGATATTGATATTGCTTATGAGATAAAAATTCCCCTGAAAATAGTTAAAGTATTATTGGCAAAACTTATTGAATGCAGTGTTCTTCTGGAGGTGAATAGACCCGATAGCATAGGTTATGTTCCTGCCTCAGATATAGAGGGCCTTACAATTGTCGATGTATTGACTGCATTTGAACAAAGAGGGGATGATATCATCCAGGCCCGTGATGCAACAGAACTTAAAGCCTTGGAAGAAAGCCTTAATGAGTTTACCAGAGCATGCAGGCTCTCTTCCGGAGAAAGAAATTTTAAGAATATTTAATCCTTGATGCCATAGGTATTAAAAGAAACTTTATCGAATGACAAAGAATTTTTTGAATGGCCTTTTTTTATTTCACCCGGATATCCGATGGCAATAATGGACTCAACCATTAAATTATCTGGTATCTTTAAGAGTTCTTTAACATAAGTATCAGCAGCCTTAGAAGAATCGTGTTCTCGTTTTCTGATTTGTATCCAGCAACTGCCAAGCCCAATATCATGGGCGGTCAGATGGATAAAGGCGGAAGCAATGGATGCGTCTTCAACCCATACGTCGCTTTGGGATACGTCACCGCATACAACGATACCAAGGGGGGCTCCCTTTAAAAAACCTGAGCCGTGGGGTTTGGCTTTGGAAAGTTTTTCAAGGATATTTTTGTCTTGAATAACAATAAATTGCCAGGGATTAATACCCCTTGAAGAAAATGACCTTAAGGCCGCTTCAACAAGTGAGGATACCTTTTCTTTTTCAACTGGTTTTTCGCTGAATTTCCTTGTACTTCTTCTGGTTTTAATTAGATCTAAAAACATAGGTCGTCCTCTAAAAATCAATGAAACCGGGTAATATTAATATTGCCCTGCAATTGCATTTCATCGAATTTTTTTCTTAAGAATTGTTTAAATCTATTCCGGGTCAAGGGCCATAACAGGAGCAGTCCAAAAACATCAGTGATAAGTCCGGGTGTGATCAAGACCAGGCCGGCACCAAAAATAATGACGGCATCAATCAATTCTTCAGCCGGCATGAGTCCCTGCTGTAAATTCATCTTTAATTTCATCATGGTGTTCATGCCCTCAATTCTGGCAAGCCAGGCTCCTAAAAATCCTGTCAGAATGACGAGTAAAATCGTATTAAAGCCGCCAATGATTGTGCCAACTTTTATTAACAGATAAAGTTCAATTACAGGAATAAGGGTAAAACATAAAAACAGTTTCAAAAGCATTTTTGTCTCCTCACTGATTTGGATAACATCCAACATAATTATGTCTAAACTCTTTTTGTCAAGTTTTCTTCACACCCTTTTGACGTGTCTGAGATCCAAAATTCTTTTTTGGTTTTATTTTTATGAATAGAAAAAATCCTGTCAATACCATGAAGAAACATAAGATCTGTCCCATGGTGAAACCTGACCAGACGTAGTTCAGGTGGTCATCTGGTTTTCGTACAAACTCAATAAAAAATCTTATAAACCCATATCCAATCAAATATAAAGCAAACATACGGTGTTTAAAAACTTTTTTACGTCGGATTGCCCATAAAATGACAAAGAGAACAATACCTTCAAAAAAAGCTTCATAAAGCTGAGAAGGATGTCTTAATGTATGGGTTTGATCAGTGGGAAAAACCATTCCCCAGGGCAGGGTGGTTGCTTTTCCGAAAAGTTCTGAATTAAAAAAATTACCAAGTCTTCCAAAGGTGTATCCCAAAGGCACAACGGGACATAAGAGATCGGAAAATTCCCAAAAAAGCAATTTATTTTTTTTACAAAAAAAATAAACAGCTACAACAACACCTATAAGCCCCCCATGATAGGACATTCCGGAAATTCCTGTAAAGGCAAATCCATTGTAAAAATCAAAGGGCAATAAAATGTTTAATGGATGAAGGATATAATATTTAAAATCATAAAATAAGACATATCCAAACCTGCCCCCTAAAAGAACCCCCATGGCAGCCCATATAATAAAATCATCCATAAGATTTATATTTATATCAAGTTTTTCAGTTCTGATTCTGTATTTTATTAAAAAATAAAAGGTTACAAAGGCAAGAATATACATCAAACTGTAATAACGAATTCCAAACCCATTGATTTGAAATAAATAAGGGCTTATTTTGTAAGGTATCTGGCTCCACCAGTTCATATTGAGTTGTCCGGGAAAAAATATTTAAATTGTATCTTCATGTATCCGTGCTATTATTTCTTTTAAAAGTTTTGCTGCCACCATGGATGTCATTGAACCAAGATCTCTGTCTGGATTGTATTCAACAATATCGGCGCCGATGATTTTTCCCTTTAGACGATGAATGATATCAATGACCTGCCGTGTTGTAATTCCCCCGGGTTCATGATGGGAAACACCCGGGGCAAAAGCCGGATCCAGGCAGTCTAAATCAAGGGATAAATATACAGGCCCTTCAAATTCAAGGCTATCCAACCAATTAATTCCATCTTTCATTTCATTAACTTCTACGTCAAACTTTTGGGCCTGTTCCCGCTGATGGCCGGTCATGGTTCTTATCCCAGCCTGAACAAGTCTTTTTGCCAGTTTTTTTTCCATGATTCTGGCAAAAGGGCAGGCATGGGAATAGATATTCCCCTCCAGGCTGTCATACAGATCCGGGTGGGCATCAAGGTGAAGGATGTTAAGACAGTCATATTTTTGAGCATAGGCCTTTATGACAGGAAAGGTGATGGAGTGGTCGCCACCAAGACAAATCAGGTGACTCCCCTGGTCAAGGACGGCTTTAACCGAATTTGTGATGTGATTAAAATCCTCCATGCCTGTTTTAAAATCAATATTTCCTAAATCGTATAAATGCTTGACTGATCCAAGATCTAAACCTTTTTCCGACCATAAATTGGAGGATTCGGAAAAATAGCTTTCCCTGATTCGATCGGGTGCAAGGGATGCACCTTTTTGAAAGGAAGAATTTTGATCAAACCCAATTCCTAAAATACAAATACTGCCATCCTGGATATTTTTTTTTACAGGTTTCATTTTTTCTCTATTTTATTGAGTTCCAAGTTGATGTCCTGGTTCCAAATATTTTTGTCATCTTTTTTTTTAACAGATTCACTGATGATATCAAGAAATGAATTCCTTGAAATTTCCATTGCTCCCATACTCAGAAGATGGTCTGTGGTCACCTGGCAGTCAATTAAATCAAAACCCTGTTTTTTTAAATGGTTTGAAAGAGCGACCAAAGCAATTTTTGATGCATCACTTTCAAAGGAAAACATGGATTCCCCGAAAAAGGATCTGCCAAGACAAACCCCATACAGTCCGCCAACTAATTTGTTTTCTCTCCAGGTTTCAATGGAATGGGCATATCCCAGTGTATGAAGTTTTATATAAGAATCGACCATTTCATTTACAAGCCAGGTGCCTTCCTGCTCATTTTTTCTTGGTTTTGCACAGGAACGAATGGTTTGCTCAAATGCCGTGTCCACGGTAATGCTATAGATATTTTTTTTTATTTTTTTATGCAGACTTTTTGAAATCTTAATATTTTTTGGAAATAGCACCAGCCTTGGATCAGGTGACCACCAAAGCAAAGGCTCATCTTTTGAAAACCAGGGAAAGATTCCATTTTCATAAGCAAGGAGCAGCCTTTGGGGGGAAAGATCTCCCCCTATACATAAAAGTCCATCAGATCGAGCAAGCCAGGCCGGGGGAAAGTCTAAGTTTTTTGATAACCTGAAAAGGGGCATTCAACTTTTAAAGATAAAATTAAGCGCATTATTCCGAAGGCCAATGGATATTTTACCGCCTTTTTCCAATTTGCCAAAAAGGATTTCATCTGTGAGCTTGTCTTTTATCCGGGTCTGGATAATTCTTGCCAAAGGTCTGGCTCCAAATTTGGGGTCATATCCTTCCTTTGCAAGAAAGGACCTGACCTTGGCAGAATAGCTCAATTTAATCTTTTTGGCTTTGAGCATGGTTTTGAGTTCGCTCATGTTTTTATCAACAATTAATTCCATGATCTTAGGGGACAGATGGTTAAATTGTACAATACCGTCAAGCCGGTTTCTAAATTCAGGACTGAATGTCTTTTCAACGGCTTTCATTCCTTTTGAATCAATATTTGCTGACTGGGAGCCAAATCCAATGGAATTGACACTCATTTCCCTTGCCCCTGCATTGGATGTCATGATGATGATAACATTCCTGAAATCAGCTGATTTACCGGTGTTGTCCGTCAGGGTTGCATAGTCCATAACCTGTAAAAGAATATTATAAAGATCCATATGGGCTTTTTCAATCTCGTCCAGCAATAGAACGCAGTGAGGATGTTTCCTGATACTGTCTGTCAGGATACCGCCCTGGTCAAAGCCCACATATCCTGGTGGGGCTCCGATAAGTCTTGAAACGGCATGCTTTTCCATGTATTCACTCATGTCAAATCTTAAAAATTCTATCCCCATATGATGGGCAAGCTGTTTTGCAACCTCTGTTTTGCCAACACCTGTCGGTCCCATGAAAAGGAAAGATCCAATGGGACGATCCGGAGCAGCAAGACCTGCTCTTGATCTTTTAATGGAAGTGGTCAAAGTTTCAATGGCATCATTTTGTCCAAATATAACATTAAACATTCTTTTTGGCAGGGATGAAAGATTGGCCTTATCAGTTGATGTAACACTTGTGACAGGCACTTTTGCAATTTTAGCGACAATTTTTTCAATATCTTTTGGGCTTACTATTTTTCGTTTGCCTTTTCCCTTGAGCCGCAGGTAGGCACCTGTTTCATCAATAACATCAATGGCTTTGTCCGGCAGGAGCCGATCATTGATATATTTATCCGACAGATAGGCCGCAGCTTCAATAGTTTCGGCAGTGTAGGTCAGACCGTGATGTGCTTCATAGTAGGGTTTAAGCCCATTTAAAATTTGAGTTGTTTCTTCAACTGAAGGCTCGCAGATTTCAATTTTTTCAAATCTCCTTGAAAAGGCACGGTCTTTTTCAAAATGATTTTTGTATTCTTCATAGGTTGTTGTACCGATACATTTTATATCTCCAGAGGAAAGAGCCGGCTTTAAAATATTTGAAGCATCCATGGACCCGCTGGAGGTCGCACCGGCTCCTACTACTGTATGGATTTCATCGATAATCAGCAATGCGTTTTCTTTGGATTCAAGGGCATTGATAACATCTTTCAGACGTTGTTCAAAGTCTCCTCGATATTTTGTTCCTGCTAAGAGTGTTCCCATATCAAGGGAATATAATTCACAATTTTCTAAAAGATCTGGTACCAGTTTATCATTTATCAGTAAGGCAAGCCCTTCGGCAATGGCTGTTTTTCCAACTCCAGGATCGCCCACCAGAATAGGATTGTTTTTTCTTCTGCGACAAAGAACCTGCATGACCCTGTCCATCTCATCAACTCTTCCGATAAGCGGATCTATCTTTTTATCACGCGCTTTTTGCAGGAGATTTGTTGTAAATATTTCCAAAGGATCTTTCTTTTTTTCCTGTTTTGATTTTCTGTCATCAGGATTGAATACTCTCCGGGACGGGTCCAGAGCCGGGGGACCTTTTTTTGTAGGTTCCACCGTGTGTGAAATTAATTTTAATACATCAAGTCGGGTAATTCCTTCTGATTCAAGATAAAATGCAGCATGGGAATCTTTTTCCTGGAAAATGGAGGCAAGAATATCCCCTAAATTGACTTCATTTTTTTCCGCAGATCGTGCCTGGTTGATGGCGCGCTGTATCATTCGCTGGAAACCAATGGTCTGCTGTAAAACATATTCTTCTTTTTTGTCAATCCGGGTTAATTTTTCATTAAAGAATTTTTCAAGTTCCTGTTTTATCTGTTCCGGGTTGCCGCCACATTGTGCAATCGTCTGGGCGCCTGTTTCATGGTTAAGGATTGCATAAAGAACGTGCTCAACACATACATACTCATGTCTTCTTTTTTTTGCTTCCCTTACAGCAAAACCGAGGGCTGTACTAAGTTCTTTGCTAATCATACCTACTCCTTTTCCATTGTACTTTTTAAAGGAAAACCTTTACTGCTTGCCAGATTGTGTATAGTTTCAATTTTGGTTTCTGCGATCTGTCTTGTATAGATACCGCATATTGCTTTTCCTTTATTATGTACATTAAGCATTATTTCTGTCGCTTTTTCAAGTGATTTTCCGAAAACAGTCATAAGAATTTGTACCACAAACTCCATGCTGGTATAGTCATCATTGTGGAGGATGACTTTATACATGGGCGGAAGATCGTCTTTTGATTTTGAGGAAATGCCCTCTTTTATTTCAGAGTCAGTGGATGTCATTATCAATATCCTCTAAGTCATGCAGCATTTTTTATACTTTTTGCCGCTTCCACAAGGGCAGGGGTCATTTCTTTGTACTTTTATCGAAGACCGTTTCACAGGTTGCTTTATGCTGGAACCATCTGAATGGGAAAAAGTAAGGCTTTCCTGTTCCCTTTTTTTCATATTATCAACTTGGGAAGGGGTGGATATCTGGATTTTGAATAAAATCTCCACCACTTCTTCTTTAATCCTTTCCATCAACCCGTGGAACATGTCAAAGCCTTCTTTTTTATAAATCCGCAAAGGATCCTGCTGTGCATATCCCCGAAGCCCAATACCCTCTTTTAAATGATCCATTGATAACAGATGTTCTTTCCACCTGTTATCAACGGTTTGAAGAATTATGTGCCTTTCAATTTCCCTTGTGATATCAATACCTATGGAAGCCTCTCTTTTGCTGTACAATTCTTTTACATGGTCAAAAAGCTTTTCTGACAATTGTTCTGGACTATTGCTTTCATTCACTGCCCTTTCAAGGTCAGGGTTAAAGTTAAAGACTTGTTTGATCCTTTTTTCAAGCCCTTTCAAATCCCATTTCTGGACAGGGGTTTTTTCAACGAAAAATTCTTCAACAATATCATAGGTCTTGCCTTCGATCATTTCCATGACAACGGTTTTTAAATCCTTTTCCATCAATGCTTTGCGCCGCTGTCGATAAATAACTTCCCTTTGCTGGTTCATTACATCATCGTATTCAAGCAAATGCTTTCTGATTTCAAAGTTATGGCCTTCAACCTTTGACTGGGCATTTTCTATGGCCTTGCTTATAAAGGAATGTTCAATATGCTCTCCTTCTTCAATACCAAGTTTATCCATAACCGCATGGATTCTGTCACCGCCAAAGATTCTTAAAAGATCATCTTCCAAAGAAAGATAGAATTTTGAAGACCCCTCATCCCCCTGTCTGCCTGAACGACCGCGAAGCTGGTTGTCAATACGTCTGGATTCATGTCGGGATGTGCCCAGAATATGAAGCCCGCCAAGTGCTTTAACCCCTTCACCAAGAACAATATCTGTACCACGGCCAGCCATATTGGTGGAAATGGTAACAGCTCCTTTCTGCCCGGCATTGGCAACGATTTCAGCCTCTGCTTTATGATGCTTTGCATTTAAAACATTATGTTTGATACCTCTTTTTTTAAGTTTTGTGCTCATATCCTCGGAAATATCTATGGAAATCGTTCCCACGAGTACTGGCTGGCCCTTTTTATGCAATCTTATAATTTCTTTTATTGCAGCCTCATATTTTTCTTTTTTTGTTTTGTATATCAGATCTGGAAAATCTATACGGATCATTTCCTGGTTAGTCGGGATTACCAGGACATCCAGATTATATATTTTTTTAAATTCAGGTGCTTCAGTTTCAGCCGTACCAGTCATACCGGATAATTTGTTATACATCCTGAAATAATTTTGGAACGTGATGGACGCAAGGGTCTGATTTTCATTTTCTATTTTAACATTTTCCTTTGCTTCCAGAGCCTGGTGAAGCCCTTCACTATAACGGCGACCCGTCATTAAGCGCCCTGTAAATTCATCAACTATGATCACCTGGTTATTTTTAACAATATAATCTGTATCCCGCTTGAAAATTGTGTGCGCCTTCAGGGCCTGGTTTAAGTGATGGAGTATTTCTATGTTTGCCGGATCATATAGATTATCAACTTTGAGAAGGTCTTCACCCTTGGCAATTCCATCTTCCGTTAGAGAAACGCTCTTTGATTCTTCATCAAGTGTGTAATCTGCGTCTTTTTTAAAGGCCGGGATAATGGTATTTACCTGGGTGTAAAAATGGGTAGATTTTTCAGCAGCCCCGGAAATGATTAAAGGTGTTCTGGCCTCATCAATGAGAATACTGTCAACTTCATCCACAATGGCAAAATTTAATTCTCGCTGTGCAAGAGATTCCTTGTCAAATTTCATGTTGTCTCTTAGATAATCAAACCCGAACTCATTGTTTGTGCCATAGGTAATATCTGCACCATAGGAGCGTTTTCTTTCCTGATCATCAATATCATGGAGAATAGCGCCAACGCTTAATCCCAGGAAATTATAAATTTTGGCCATCCATTCAGCATCCCGCTTGGCCAGATAATCATTTACAGTAACAATGTGAACGCCTTTTCCGGATAATGCATTTAGGTAGGCAGGAAGGGTGGACATCAATGTTTTTCCTTCACCAGTCTTCATCTCAGCAATACATCCCTGGTGAAGTGCAATACCCCCAATCAACTGAACATCAAAATGACGAAGTCCGAGGCTTCTGACAGAGGCTTCCCTTACAAGGGCAAAGGCTGCGGGTAAAATATCATCCAAAGCTTCCCCGTTTTCAATCCTTTCTTTGAATTCAATTGTTTTTTGAGGTATCTGCTCATCTGACAAAAGTTTCATTTGAGGTTCAAGAAGATTAATTTCATCAACAATCGGTTGGAGATCTTTTAAAATTCTGTCATTGTTAGACCCAAAGATCTTTGTAAAAATATTGAATACCATGTATAGTTTGCCTGTTATTTAATAATAATATTTTGTGCTCGCGACAACTGCCAATTTTTGAGTTCAAACACTATTTAGCTATTTCACGTAAAATATATAATAATTAATTTCACGTAAAATATATAATCATTAATTTAAAAAATAAAACAAAAAATTGAAAATAATTTTGTTTTAGGGCAAGAATAAAGATGCAAAGATTAATTTAGAATATAGTTTAAAGGATTTACAGGTGTTCCATTAAGCTGAATTTCATAATGCACATGTGGACCAGTACTTTGTCCAGTGTTGCCGAGAAGGGCAATGACATCACCCCGTTTGATTTTTTGACCTTCTTTTACCAGAATTTTTTTCAAATGCCCGTACCGGGTATTCAGACCATGACCATGATCAATCACGACCAGATTGCCAATATACATTTTCCTGGCAGCATAAGAGATTCTGCCATCAGCCGAGGCAATGATTTCTGTTCCACTCCTGTTTGAAATATCTATGCCTGAGTGAAAGTCTTTTTGACCGGTAAAAGGGGATTTGCGATATCCAAACTTTGAGGTAATCCATCCTCCGTCAAGAGGCCTTATGGAAGGAGTAGATGCCAGACGGTTTCTTTTTTGTTCAAGCTGCTTAATCAGGTCTTCAAAATCAAGCCCCTGTTTTTTTGCAGCAAAACTTGTCTGGTTTATCTGCTGGTGCATTTCACGTATCAAATTGTTATGCTTTTTTTCCAGGGAAATATTCTTGTCAAGCTTATTGTTCGGAATTCCCCCTATACCGATTAAACCGCTGGAATCACTGGTTTGATTTATATCTGCAATAAGCCGAACTTTATCTTCAAATTTTGAAAGGTTATCAACCTGTTTTTTTAAGGCACCTATTTTAACAGCAAAACTTTGGATTTGAGTTCTTTGATTTTTAATTTCGTTATGTTGTTTATTGATGGTTTGACTTAAAATGATAGCGTCATATGATGTTTTTTTCAGTTGAAAGTAGTCGTATCCTATTAAAGAAGCGACACCAATGGCAGAAAAGCCAATGAAAAGTGCAAACCCTATTACAGACCTGTGGATAGCTAACTCCTTTATATTGGAAGTATTACCGGAATGAAACCATATTTTAATTCTTTTTTTCATTAATATCTTTCTTATTTGGATATTTTTTATATGTCAAGTACAATATTCATTACAAAGGCCCTTGAAAAGAATTCAATCCTGTTTGGTCATCTAAACCAAACAGGATGTTCATATTTTGAACTGCCTGGCCTGCCGCACCTTTTAAGAGATTGTCAATGGCGGAAATAATAATAATTTTTTTTGTTCGTTCATCAAAGTGAAATCCGATATCGCAGCAGTTTGTGCCTCTGACATGGGAAATTGCAGGATACATATTTTTGTCAAGGATTCTTAAAAAAGGTTCATCGCTATAATAGGCATGGAAGGTTTTTCTTATCTTCTCCTCGGTTGCATTATCTGTTGCCTGGGCATAAATTGTTGATAACATACCTCTTGTTAAGGGAAGCAGGTGTGGTACAAAGGTGATGGACACTTTTTGCTGGGCATGAATACTTAAGATTTCATTTATTTCCGGTGTATGCCTGTGATTTCCAATTTTATAGGCAGTAAAGGATTCATTGGCTTCGCAAAAATGAGTTGTAAGCGATAAGGTACGTCCGGCACCGCTTACACCGGATTTTGAATCTGAAATAATGCCATCGGGCAGGATCAATCCCTCTTTTAAAAGGGGAAGCAGGGGTAATAGAATGCTTGTTGGATAACAACCAGGGTTACCCACAAGGTTTGATTCTTTAATCTGGTTCCTGTATATTTCGCTTAAGCCATAGACGCTTTGCTCTAAAAGGTGTTTTGATGTATGTTCCTGGTAGACAGATTCATATGATGCAGCATTAGTAAACCTGTAGTCAGCAGACAGGTCAATAACTTTTATCTTATGGTCCAGCAGTGCTGGTACATGCTCCATTGATATTTTGTGTGGCAAAGCTAAAAACATAATGTCAATTTTTCGGGAAAGTGATTGAATATCCAAGTCTTCACAAATCAGATTTTCAAACCCTCTCATGGACGGAAAAATATCTGTCAATGAGCTGTCTTTATAGCTGTTTGAAGTAACAGCACACAATTTGGTTTCCGGATGATTGGAGATAAGTTTGACAAGTTCAACGCCAGTATATCCTGATGCTCCCGCAATGCCTACGTTAATCATATGTTTCCTTATTATATAAAATATTTACAGGGTTTTGCCTTAGCAATATAGACGTATTTTTTTACAAATCAAATTTTAACGTATGCTACTAAAGTATGGTTCTCTCCCTGCAGTTCTGCATTAATAATACCAGATATCACTTCCCAGTTACCTTTTGCAAGACCGGCACCAATTTTTGGATAACCTATCCTTTGATTTGAAAACTCTTTTTTTATTCTGAAAAAGAGTTTTTGGATGGCTCTATAATCTGCCAGTGTACCATGGCCGGAAAAATCATATTGAGTATATCCGTTAACAATGGTGAAAATATTGCCATTCCTTTTAATGTGTGCAGAAGAATATGTACCAAGTTTTTTCCGGTCTCCTGTTTGGGTTGCTAAATCGGCTTGATAAGCCTCAACAAAATTATCTCTGATCAACTTTGCTATACCCGCTCCCATGGTGCAAAAGCAGTTGCAACCATGGATAATGACATCAAACCTTCCAGCCAGAGCAAATTGAATCAGGTCTCCTTTTAAAACATTCATCATTGAATCATTCACTTAATACAAAATTATGAAAAAATGTTCTTTTAAACAAAAAGCGGAATCTGTTTAAAATTCCGCTTTTCAATATATGAATCATGTCAATAAAAAATAATACTAATAAAGAATCTGGCTCAGAAACAATTTGGTTCTGTCATTTTGAGGGTTATTGAAAAACTCATCAGGTGAGTTTTCTTCAATAATTTCTCCTTCATCCATAAAAAGAACCCTGTGGGCAACACTTTTTGCAAAACCCATTTCATGGGTCACAACTACCATTGTCATTCCATCCTGTGCCAGGCTGATCATAACATCAAGCACCTCTTTTACCATTTCAGGATCAAGGGCTGAAGTCGCCTCATCAAAAAGCATAATATTGGGTTTCATGCAGAGACTTCTGGCAATTGCCACTCTCTGCTGCTGGCCTCCGGATAATTGTCCTGGAAATTTTGCTGCCTGTTCTGCAATCTGAACTTTCTCAAGATAATACATTGCTATTTCTTCAGCTTCTTTTTTTGGTGTTTTTCTCACCCATATAGGCCCTATTGTTAAATTCTCAACAATAGTAAGGTGGGGAAACAGATTGAAATGCTGAAAAACCATTCCAACTTCAGATCTGACTTTTTCAATGTTTTTAAGATCCTTGGTGAGCTCAATACCATCAACAATTATTTGTCCTTTCTGGTGCTCCTCAAGCCGGTTTATACATCTGATAAGCGTTGATTTCCCAGACCCGGACGGACCGCAGACAACAATGCGCTCCCTTTTTTTAACATCAAGGTTAATATTTTTTAAAACATGAAAATCACCAAACCATTTATGCATGTTGACAATTTGGATTACTATGTCTTCACTTGAAATGTCGACTTTTTTACTCGTTTCTTTGTTCATAAATATTCGCTTTATAAATAAAGTTGATAGTAATAATTATTCTAAATCCGTATTAAGTTCATCTTCCAGCTTTCTGCTGTAGGTAGACATAAAAAAGCAGCATACAAAATAAATTAAGGCTATAAATATATACGCTTCTGCTGAAAATCCCATCCATTTTGGTTCTGACAATGTGGTCTGTGTTGTTTTTAATAAATCATATAATCCGATTATAACAACAAGTGATGTATCTTTAAAAGCAGAAATTAAAACGCTGACAGACGGGGGAATAACAATTTTTAATGCCTGTGGTAAAATA
Organism: Candidatus Desulfobacula maris; assembly: GCA_014383445.1. GTDB lineage: Bacteria > Desulfobacterota > Desulfobacteria > Desulfobacterales > Desulfobacteraceae > Desulfobacula > Desulfobacula maris. Next base: position 12,809 of record JACNHV010000261.1, read on the forward strand.
ATCAGTCTCATGGTCTGTACGTAATTTAAGCCAATGGAATCAGCTGCTTCAAACTGACCTTTATTCATTCCCTGTAACCCGCCTCGAACAACCTCTGCAATATATGCTGCTGTAAACATGATAATTGCAACCTGGGCTCTTAGAATCCCATTTATTGAGACCCCTTCAGGCAGAAATAAAGGAAAAACTACAGAAGACATAAATAATAAACTGATTAAAGGAACACCACGTATCAGTTCGATATAAAAAATGCAGAATGTTTTGATAACAGGCATTTCTGATTGTCGCCCCAGCGCCAGAATAATACCAAGAGGGTAAGCTGCTGTTAAACCAAAAACAGACAAAAGCAATGTAAGGATTATGCCGCCCCATTTTTCAATATCAACAGGTTCAAGGCCAAAAACCCCGCCTTTTAATAATAATCCCATAATCATTAATGAAATCAGCCAGGAATATCCAAGAAATGCATTCCAAAAATTTCTATTTCTACTTATAAAAAGTAATGATACCAGCATGACAATTGCTGTTACAGGGCGCCATAAGATATCCTGGGGATAAAATCCAAAGAGAATAATTTTATAATTGCTTGAAATGATTGACCAGCATGCACCGCCTGTCCCCCTGCAGTTTGCATCCGGAAGCCAGGAACTGTTTATTAAAGCCCATTTGACAAAAGGAATAATAGAAATCCATAAGACACTGACAATAATAATAGTCAGTATTGTATTAAAAGGAGTGGAAAATAAATTTTCCCTCATCCATCCTATAATGCCAATACTTGTTATTGGAGGTTTAATTATTACCTTATTTTCATTTTCTGCGTGTAATTCCATATAAACCTATTTTACAACCATCACCTTTCAACTATTGCCATTTTTTTATTATAAAAATTCATAAAAGCTGAAGTTGATAAGCTGAATATAAGATATACAATCATGATTAACAAAACTCCCTCAATTGCCTGTCCTGTTTGATTTATAGCCGTTCCGGCAACAGAAACAAAATCCGGGTACCCAATGGCTACAGCCAGAGAGCTGTTTTTTGTCAGATTTAGCATCTGGCTTGTTAAAGGCGGGATAATAACCCTTAATGCCTGGGGCAGAATTATTAGATTTAAAACCTGCCCTGGTTTTAAACCGATGGCCATTGCAGCTTCTGTCTGACCTTTAGATACAGACTGGATTCCGGCTCTCACAACTTCCGCAACAAAGGCAGCTGTATATAAAACAAGTCCTAAAAGAAGAGCTGCAAATTCAGGACTGATGGTTAATCCACCCTTAAAGTTAAATCCTTTTAATATCGGGACACTCATATCAGTCGGAGTTCCGCCAATTACCCAGCACAAAAGAGGAAATCCAATTAATAAAATTATGGAAGTAATAATAACAGGGAAAGGCTTACCCGTTAAATCCTGTCTTTTTTTAGCCCATTTTTTCAGGAAAAAAATTACAATAACGGCAATTATTACAGCAATTACCATATATTTATAAACAGGATGTTCTTGTGGAATTCCAAAGATTAATCCCCTGTTACATAAAAATAAACCTTTGAATGGCGTTAATGCTTCTTTTGGCGAAGGCAGCATTTCATAAAAAAAAGCATACCAGAAAAAAAGCTGCAATAAAACCGGAATATCCTGAAATAGTTCAATATATGCTGCAGCACAGCGTTTAATCAGCCAGTTTTTTGATAATCTTGCTATCCCAAGAAATGTTCCGAGAATAACAGTTAGAATAACGCCGATAAATGACACGAGAAGGGTATTTAAAAAACCGACAAAAAGGGCTCTGGCATATCTGTCAGCAGCTGAATACTCAATTAAAGACTCACCGATTTCAAAAGCTGCCTCACTATTCAAGAATCCAAATCCTGTTGCAATTGATTGCCTTTCCAGATTCGTCATTGTGTTGGAAACCAGGTACCATGCGACAAAAGCAAATAAAAAAGCCGCTCCAATCTGATAAACCAGCGATCGTTTATCAGGATCATACCAGAACGATATGGTCTCAGAATTTTTATTTTTAATAACTTTATTCATTATATTTTCTAAATATTATAAGGAAAAATTATGGTGCAATTTTCATTGCACCATAATTAAATATAAAGGTTATGGCTTATTTGAATGGAGGAGAATACATTAAACCGCCATCTGTCCAAAGCGCATTCAGCCCTCTTTCAATACCAAGCTGAGTATTAACACCAACATTTCTTTCAAAAATTTCGCCGTAATTACCCACCATTTTGATTATATTGTAAGCAAATTTTTCATCAAGACCCAGTGCTTTTCCATTCCCTTCTGTAACACCTAAAAATCTTTGTATTTTCGGGTCATTGCTTTTCAGCATTTCATCAACATTTTTAGAAGTAATACCAAGTTCTTCAGCATTTATTGTAGCCAGTACAGAATAATTAACAATATCTTTCCACTGATTATCTCCATGTCTTACTGCAGGAGCCAGAGGTTCTTTTGAAATTATTTCAGGAAGAATCATGTAATCATCAGGGTTTGGCGCTACTGCGCGGGTGCCTGCAAGCTGGGACGCATCTGATGTTAAAACGTCGCAACGACCTGCAAAAAAAGTCTTGGCAAGTTCGGCTGTGTTTTCAATAACAACGGGATTCATTTTCATCCCATTTGCTCTGAAATAATCAGCAACATTCAATTCTGTGGT
>JACNHV010000283.1 GCA_014383445.1 Candidatus Desulfobacula maris
AGGTCCTCCAGTCCTTTAAGATGTTTCGGCAAATGGGGAAACAATGGTTGCACGGCATTTGTTTTTTCCATATTTTTTATCTCCTATAAAATGAAATTGGCAGCCCATGAAATTTTTCAAATTCAATCTTTTTTTATCACGTTTGTGAAACCTTGAGCACGCCAGGTCCGATAGTACAAACAATTATTGTTTTTGCCAGGGAGATACCCAAAATAGTTCTCTGAAAAATTTTTATAAAATAAAATCAGTTGCTAAAAATTTGCTTTTATGGTCCCGAACGATTTTGGTGATGATCTGCTTGTTCAAATCCGTTTGTTTGGCTGCAACCGGTGTTATGAAAACCCCTTTTTGCCAGGGCATACCAAAGGACAGGGCGTTAACCGCTTTGCAAAAGCGTTCAAGAAACACATCCACAATAGCAGCTTCCACAAAAAGGATCTTAAGCGCTGTGCAACGTTGACCATTAAAGGACAGGCAGCCGAGGACGCATTCTTGTACGGCCAGATCAAGATCTGCACCTTTCAGCACAATGGCCGGATTTTTCGCCTCCAGCCCCAGCACACAGCGGAGGCGATTGGGATTGGGATGCTGTTTTTTTAATGCATTTGCTGTCTTGCTTGTGCCGATTAATCCCAGAACGTTGATCTTGCCCGAGGCCATGAGTGGGGGAATCATTTTTCTTCCCTCTCCATAAATAATATTAATGACCCCTTTCGGGAAAATATCACAAAAGGCTGCCAGAAGCGGTGCGTAGAGAAGCGCACCATGCTTGGGCGGTTTTAAGAGTACGGTATTTCCCATGATAAGCGCGGGTATCAGTGTGGTGAAGGTTTCGTTGAGCGGATAATTAAAGGGTCCCATGCAGAGAACGACACCCATGGGAGCGCGCCGGATCTGGCCGATGATTCCCTCCTCAATGGTGAACCGGGAAGAAGTTCGATCCAGGTCTTTCAGGGCGGCAAGTGTATCGTTGATGTATTTGATTGTCCGGTCAAATTCCTTTTCAGAATCCTGAAGAGATTTTCCAACCTCCCACATCAGAAACCGCACCACCCGGTCCTTTGCTTCGATCATTTGAAAAACGAACCGTTCCATGTGTTCAATTCTTCCCAGCACGGACAGGGTGGGCCAAAAACCACGCCCATGATCATAGGCTGTTACTGCTGCCTCAAGGGCCTCAAGTGCATGCGACTCCGTCAACAAAGGATATTCCCCGATAAAAAAAGGCTTCGGGTCTGTATCATCCGCCACCCAAGCCGGTGAAAGCACCTGTTGACGAGGGCCATCCCAGACCCGGATCTCACCATTGATGAGATAACCAGTCTGAATAAAGGGAATATCCTTTAACAGGTATTCGGGTATATCAGCGACCCTTGGAAATATGGTTTGAATCTTTTCAGCTAATGTCATGATGTTTTCCTCCTTGTTTTTTCTTATGATCCTGATGTTTTAAAGCCTGCTCATCAGTCTGCAAGATAGTCCAATTAAGGGTTTATCATCATCAGATCGTCTCAAAGCACAACCGGATTTCCCATTGAACCCCGGACCAATATACCCGGTCAGATACTGACGGCTGAATTATCACAGTTTCCATAATAAGATTGGATATACCTGTCCGCCCCGGGATCGTTTCCCCAGCTTCACCCATTCGCGTGGAATGCCTTTGTCAGACATGCTGTAATACAGCGGTATGATTTTCTGCTCAAGAGTCTGGTGTATTTTATCAGCATCTTTTAACTTGAATCATATTTGTCATACCGGCTATCCAGGCAGGCTGGCCCGCGGTAATGATCGCCAAATCCCCCACTGACATATCTCCGGCACCAACAGATAGTTTGGCTACTTTTTCGATGATATCATCCGTATCCTTAAGATCCTGAATCAAACAAGGATAAATTCCCCGGAAAAGTGAGAGTTGTCTCATGGTTGTCTGATCCGGTGTAAATGCGATAATCGGTTGTTTGGGCCTGAACCGGGATATATGGATAGCTGTCCGGCCGGTTTTTGTCGGCGCTAAGATTGCAGCAGCATCAAGGTAATCTGCCAATACGCAGACGGCATAAGACACAGCATCCGATACTTCTTTTTCAGGCTTCATTTTAAGATATCGATCATGAGGGTAGGTTTTTTCTGCCTCGGCAATAATGCGAATCATATACCGAATAGCTTGAATGGGATAATTCCCGGTAGCTGTTTCTTCCGAAAGCATGACAGCATCCGTTCCGTCCAGAACGGCATTTGCGACATCCGATGCCTCGGCTCTGGTGGGTCGAGGTGAATCCACCATGGATCGCAGCATCTGGGTGGCGGTAATAACCGGTTTTCCTGAATCATTCGCTTTTTGAATCAATCGTTTCTGTATCCCGGGAACTTCTTCTAACGGTATTTCCACACCCAGGTCCCCCCGGGCCACCATAATTGCGTCGGCAACACCCAGGATTTCATCATAATGACCGAGGGCCTCATGCTTTTCAATTTTGGCGATGACCGGCGTATTTTTATTTTTCTGGCAAATGATATCTTTTATATTTTGTATGTCTGCCGCCGTTCTGACAAATGACAGTGCTATATAATCCACGTCATGATCCAGGCCAAAAATCAAATCCTCGCGATCTTTGTCTGTCAGTGAAGGCATGCGAATGGTTCCGGATGGCAGATTAATCCCTTTGTGAGACGTCAGCACTCCACCTGTAATGACCTCACAATGAATTTCAGAACCGTTTACCGAATGAACACTAAGTTCCAAAAAACCATCGGCAAGTAATATCCGATCGTTTGGCTTCACTTCTTCGCCTAAGAGCGGATAGGTAACAGATATGCGCTGATTTGATCCTTCAACGGTCTGAGTGGTAAGAATAATATATTGCCCCGGTTCTATCCGAATTCCAGGGTCAGGGATATGCCCTATCCGAATTTTGGGTCCTCCGAGGTCCTGTAATATGGCAACAGGTTTGCCAAGTTCCCTGGCAATTTCCCGGATAGTGTGAATTTTTTTTCCATGGTCCAAGTGTGTTCCATGAGAAAAATTCAAACGGGCTACACTCATACCGTTTGAAATTAACTTCCGAATGATCTCAGGTGTTTCACTGGCCGGTCCGATGGTACAAACAATTTTTGTTTTTGGTAGGGTGATACTCAAAATTTATCTCCTGTTGTTTCAAACTTTTGCAGGGACTGACATCCAAAGATCAAAAGCATGACACAAATTCAGTTATGGTTTCTTGACGGCTGCTCTCATGGCTTTTGGTATTGTTCAATGGTTCCGGCTGCAAGGTAAAGGCGGGTTACCGCTGCTTTGTAATCATGGATCGCTTTGAGGTGGCGGGTCAGGCTTTGCTGAACCATGACTTCAGCGTCCAGAAGATCGGAGATGGTGAACAAGCCGTTTTGATACCGGTTTCTCACGATACGCAGGGATTCTTCTGATTGGCCTATTGCGGCCCGAGCGACCCGGATGCGATTCCATGCGCTCTGGGCATTGAAAAAAGCCTGGCGGGTTTCTCCGCAAACCTGCTGTCCCATGGCCCTGAGCATGGTCTGTGTCTGTTTTAAGTTAATTGTGGCCTCCCGTATTTTTGCCGATATCCGTCCGCCCGTAAACAGCGGCACTGAAACAATGGCACCGATTGTGTAATTGGCTCCAGTGTTTTCAAAATCTTCCGAATTAATTTCATAGTTCCCTGCAAGATTGACAGACGGATACTGCAATGATCTGGACTTGTCTATCTCTTTTTCGGCAATCTGTTGCTGAAGGTTCATCTGTTTAAGGTCCGGCCGGTTTGAAAGGGCAGCACTGATCCAGGAATCCAGACTTCCAGAGACAGGATTACCCGGTTCCAGCGGGGAGACCAGTGTGTAGTAAATGTCTGTGCCAATTCCCATGGCAATGTTCAGATTACACCTGGCAATGTCGGTCTGGCTTTGGGCCTCTAATATCTGCTGTTCTAAATCCGCAATGTGGACCTGGGCTCGCAGCAGGTCGCTTTTTGCTACAAATCCGCCATTATATCGAGACTGTATCAGTTTCAGATGGGAACCGGCGGTTTTCAGGAGTTGATGAAGAACCTGATGGTTTTCCCGGGCAAGCAGAACCTGGATGTAAGCTATTATGGTTCCTGCAGTGACCTGCTGCCTGGCCCGGTCTTCAGAAGCGAGTGCAGATTCCTGGTTCAGCCGGGCCTGCTGAACGCCATACCAGGTTTGCCCGCTGTCATACACGGGCCAGGCAACAGAAAGAACTGATGCATAGTTTGTGATGCCGTCAGGGTCATTGAGCCGATCCGGGGCAAAGTCCTTGGCAGTAATGGATTGCTGATTGAGTCGGGTTCCAAATGCCCACATGGGGTTTGTGGTGTGACTGAACTGCTCAGATACCTGGACTTGGGGAATTGCTCCGGACCGGGCCTGGAGGGTTTTCTCCCTGCTCGAAAGAACTCCGTATCGGGCTGCCTGAAGTTGGGGATTATTGGAAAGTGCCGCGTCCACAGCGCTGGAAAGGGTCAGGTCTTCTGTCAGGCCCGGGAAAGGGACAGCCATTAACCATAGCGCAACCATACCGCCATACCAATATCGTAAAATCTTTTTTTTTAATCGTTTCGTCATTTTTTTCCTCATTCAACTGGCTGTCTTCGTCTGTGAATCATTCTTTTTTCCGGCAGATTTCAGATGACCGGATTCCCAGCGCTTGTCCATAAAATACAGTACGGGCACCGTCATTCTGGAAAAGAGCAGTGATGCGACTTCTCCGGCCATGAGGGATATGGCAAGACCCTGGAAAATGGGATCAAACAAAATAACCGAAGCACCGACAACCACGGCAGCGGCTGTCAGCATCATGGGCCGGAACCGCACAGCCCCGGCATCAATAACTGCCTGATCCAGGGGCATGCCCTGCTGGATTCTCAATTCAATAAAATCCACCAGAATAATGGAGTTCCGGACCACGATTCCGGCTCCGGCAATAAAACCGATCATGGAGGTGGCCGTAAAAAATGCATTCATGGCCCAGTGAGCCGGCAGAATCCCGATCAGGGAAAAAGGAATTGCCACCATGATCACAAGGGGCGTTGAAAAGGACTGGAACCATCCCACCACCAGGACAAAGATCAGGATGAGGACCACGCCAAATGCCAGGCCCAGGTCCCTGAACACCTCGTAGGTAATGTGCCATTCACCATCCCATTTCATGGACAGATGATTGTCTGTTTCCGGAAGTGATGCCGTGTGCTGAACAATGCTGTAGCCTTCAGCCGTGGTAAGGGCATCAATTTTTTTCCACATCTCCAGAATGGCATACACGGGGCTTTCTTTGGCGCCGGCCACATCACCGGTCACATACACGACAGGCATCAGATTTTTATGATAAATGCTCCGGTCCGGTTCTGTCTGACGGGTCTGCAGCAATGAAGACAAAGCCAGAAGACTGCCGTCAGCAGCCAAAAGCTTTACCGCACCAAGCCGATCCAGACCTGCACGGGTGGCCAGGGTCGGCTGGAATACGATGGGGACATCCTCTTTTTCCAGTGGCTGGTGGAGAAGACCGGACTGTTGTCCTTCAAGGACAAGTTTGAGCGTCTGGGCGATTCTGTCAACGCTGATACCGTGAAGCGCTGCCTTTTCCTGGTCAATATCCAGCTGGTAACGGATCTGGTCCTCTTCCATGTACCAGTCCACATCCACCACACCTTCAGTTGTTTCAAATATTTGCCGCACCTTGAGGGCCAGTTCTTTTTGCTGTTGATAGTCTGGACCGTAGATTTCAGCCACCAGTGTGGATAATACGGGAGGTCCTGGAGGAACTTCAGCAATTTTGACCCGTGCCCCGTATCGGTCGGCAATTGTTTTTAAGGCAGGTCTCACCCGTTTGGCAATCTCATGGCTTTGCTGTTTTCTTTTGCCCTTGCCGGCCAGGTTGACCTGAATATCAGCCATACCTGGCCCTTGCCTCAAGTCATAATGACGAACCAGACCGTTGAAATTAAAAGGGCCTGCAGTTCCAGCATAGATCTGGTAATCCACAACCTCGTTGACTGTCTTAAGAAAGTCCCCCATTTCCATGGCGGCTGAAGCCGTGTCTTCCAGAGTTGCGCTTTCCGGCATGTCCAGAATCACCTGAAATTCGCTTTTATTGTCAAAGGGCAGCATCTTGACCCGGACCAGGCCGACGGCAACCAGGGCACAGGCCAGGATCAAAAGCCCTGCCACTGTAGCAAGAAACCCCCATTGCCAGGCTCTTTTGTGGAGAAGGGGATCCATAATTTTCCGATAAAGCCGGGTAGACCAGTCTTCACCATGAAGGTCTTCCGAACCTGTGTCTGCTTTGGGCTTGATCATTCGAACAGAGGCCCAGGGGGTCACGATAAACGCGACCAGCAGCGAAAAAAACATGGCAGCAGAAGCCCCCACGGGTATGGGGCGCATATAAGGACCCATGAGCCCTCCCACAAAGGCCATGGGAAGGATGGCGGCAATGACTGTGAGCGTGGCCAGGATGGTGGGGTTCCCTACTTCATCCACGGCCTCAAGCGCCACCGTGAACCTGGAACGGCCCTTATTTTCCTTGAGCCGATAGTGGCGGACCACATTTTCCACCACCACGATGGCGTCATCCACCAGGATGCCGATTGAAAAAATCAGGGCAAACAGGGTAATACGGTTCAATGTATACCCGTACAGGTAAAATGTCGTCAGGGTCAGGGCAAGGGTTACGGGGATGGCCAGGGCCACAACTCCGGATTCCCATCGGCCAAGGGTGAACCAGATGAGAATGGTGACGGAGACAACGGCAATGAGCATGTGAAGCAGCAGTTCGTCGGATTTTTCCTTGGCAGTTTCACCGTAATGGCGGGTAATGGTCAGATGAACATTGTCCGGAATGATCCGTCCTTTGGCATCATTGACCCTTTCCAGCACTTTTTCAGCCACACTGATGGCATTGGTGCCCTTGCGTTTGGCCACGGTCAGGGTGACACAAGGCCAGATCCCCCTGGATGACGTAACTTTGGTGATCTGTTTTTCACGGGCAGAAGGGCCCGTGCCGAAAAAAACATACTGCTCCGGGTCTGACGGTCCATCGTCAATCATGGCCACATCCCTTAAATACACGGGTCGACCGTTGGAGACATTGATCACAACCCGGCCCACATCCGCGGCATCTTTTAGAAGACCGCCTGTATGGATCACAACCTGGCCTTTCTGAGAAGGATAACTGCCTGAATCAGATGCCTGGTTTGCTGTTGCGATAAGATTGGCTGTCTGTTGAGCATCCAGACCATAAGCTGCAAGGCGGACTGGATCCAGGCGCACATTGACCTGTCGATGTTCACCTCCGATGATGGAAGTGATGGAAACATTGGGTTCCCGTTTAACCAGGTCCTCCACTTCTGCTGTCAGCCGCCTGAGCAGGTAATGGTCAACCTCTTCGCTCCAGAAGGTCAATGCCAGGATGGGGACATCATCTATATATCTGGGCCGGATGAGTGGCGGGCTTACCCCTGAAGGAATTCTGTCATAATTGGCCATCAATTTGGACTGAAGGCGGACAATGGAGGCCTCTTCGTCCTGACCCACCAGGAAACGAACGACAGCCATGGACATGCCCGGCATGGATGTAGAGTAGATGTATTCCACACCTGGAATCTCCCAGAGCAGTTTTTCCATGGGTTTGGTGACCCTCTGTTCCACCTCTTTGGCACTGGCTCCGGGCATCTGGACAAATACATCTATCATTGGAACGATGATCTGTGGTTCTTCCTCCCTTGGCAGGGCCATGACAGCCGCAATCCCTAAAAGGATGGAAGCGATTATGATCAGTGGTGTCAGTTTTGAATCAATGAAAAATGCTGCTATTCTACCTGCAGGCCCCTGTTTGATACTCATGAGGCAGCCTTCACTTTCATCCCGTCCTTTAATTCGGCCGGAGGAGACACAACATACCTGGTACCGGGTTTCAATCCTGAGATAATTTCAATCTGATCCTTGAAATGGCGGCCCGTTCTCATGAGGCGGAATCTTGCAATGGCTGCGTCATCTACCATAAAATATCCAGTAAGCTGTCCCTCCACAATCTGGGCTGATTCGGGAATCAGCAGCATCCCGTCTTCACCCACGGGAATACTGACCCTGGCAAACATGCCTGAACGAAGTATTTCTGTTTGAGGAAGACGGATCTTGACTAAAAATGAACGGCTTCTAAGGTCTGCTGCAGGGGCAATGGTCTGGACAGTCCCGGTAATCTGCGGCATGCCCTCCTGATCCGGGATACTGATATCTATGGTCTGGCCGATTTGAATCGCCTGGATATGATGCTCCGGAAGAACCAGTTCAGCCTGAAAGCCCCCGGTTTTTTCCAGTGTGAGCAAAAGGGTTCCCGGCGAAGCCAGATCACCGACATTGATCAATTTAGCAGTAACGACTCCATCATACGGGGCAAGGATTGTTGCATCTTTTTTATAAAGACTGGCCCCTGAAACACCCGCCTGCGCTTGTTGAACCCGTGACCTTGCTGCTGCCACAATGGCTTCTGCCTGGGACAGGGCTGCTTTGGCCTGGCGATGCCTGGCCTCAACCTCTTCAAATTCCTGACGGGTTGCGGATTCCTCTTTATATAATTTTTGATATCGACTATAGGTGGCCTGGGCAAGTTCAGCCCCTGCGCGGGCAGCATTCCTGGCTGAGACAGCAGCTGTTTCAGCCTTTCCGGCTTCGTCCAGGCCGGCTTCACTCTGCCGGAGGCCTGCAGCCACCTGCCGTTCATCCAGAACAACCAGAATATCCCCCTTTCTTACAGGGTCCCCCTCCTTGACATTCACTGCCTTGACAACCCCCATGATTTTACCGGACAGGGTCGTGGAATCCCGTGCCGTTATCGTCCCAAGGGCCTCATAAACAAAGGGCTGGTTACTGATGACAGCCACAGCTACTGCCGTGTTGACGGTTGAAGACGGGCCTGCTCCAGTGGTCCCGGGTTCTATTTTATCATTGCATCCTGTTAAAAATAACAGGATACCAAATAATATAAATAACTTGAGCAACGATTTTGTAACCATGGAATCTCCTTTTTCTTCACTTAGCTGACAAGATTTTGGCTCCTGCTTGTTATCTGATTTCCCGCCGGACAGACCAAGTGTGGTCAGGATACCAATAAGAACACCGATTAGCATTATTATGGCCAGAAGTGCAGCTCTCGGCATTGTTGCCGTCATAAAAAGCAATCTGGTTTCTACTGACTCTGTATTCTGGAGAACAATGACGAGTACAGCAGTCACTTAAAATTGTCCTTGTATGATAAACTTGAAATGCTTATTATGCAAGAAATTTCAAAAGTGAACAACCCGCTGCCGCCTTTTGAGGCCAGCTGGACCAGCAGCATGAAAGCTGACCTGAACTGCGTACCAAAGTTGGCTATACTGGATGGATTGTGGGAGTAAAGATTTAATGGAAAAAATGGCTGGGGTATAGAACATGACAAAATATAACCTTCTCTTGCAATCCAGATGTTGATATTATATCAGGGTAAAGGAAAAAATATCGATCAATTAGGATAGTTATAATACGGGAGCGGCTGTGGAACCATTAACAAAAACATCTGAAAAAGCGGGATTTTCACCTGGAACACTGGTTCATGTTGGAGAAAAAAAAGTTGAAAAAACAAGGATCAGAATCATGGATTATGATCTGGATCATATCCGGGAAAAAGAGGTGAACCATATTGAAGAATGCTTTCCGTTTAAGGATGGGCCCAGCGTCACCTGGAGTAATATTGACGGCCTTCATGAAATAGATTTGATTGAAAAAATCGGCGGATATTTTGATATCCACCCGCTGATTCTAGAGGATATCGTTCACACAGGAACCCGTCCTAAAATTGAAGAATTTGATAGTTTTACCTTTATTGTTTTCAAGATGCTTTACTATGATGAAAAGACGGAAGACATACTTGACGAGCAGTTTAGTATTATACTGGGATCCAATTTTGTCATTTCTTTTCAGGAGAGAGTGGGAACGATTTTTAATCCATTGAGAGACAGAATCAGGACAGCAAAGAGCAGGGTTCGAAGAAAAGGGGCAGATTATCTGACCTATGCTTTAATTGATACGGTGGTTGACAACTATTTCATTATTCTTGAAATCTTAGAGGATAAAATTGAAGCTCTGGATGAAGAGCTTTTTACTTCCACGGCCAAAGAGACATTCCATGACATCAATAACATGAAAAGAAGGCTGATTGAATTGAAAAAAGCAATCTCTCCACTCAGAGAAATCATCAGTGCGGTTCAAAGAAAAGAGTTCAGCCTGATTGATGAAAGCAATTTGATTTTTTTCAAGGATATTTACGACCATGTGATTCATATCCAGGAGACCATTGACATAAACCGGGAACTGGTTTCCGGGCTTCATGACATCTTTTTGACCAACGTCAACAACAGAATGAATGAAATCATGAAAACACTGACCATCACTGCCACGATCTTTATTCCTTTGACCTTTATTGCTGGTATTTACGGCATGAATTTCAAACATATGCCGGAACTGGAATGGATTTGGGGTTATTCGGCTGTCTGGTCTGTCTTCATCGGGGTAGTTGGGATAATGTTTTATTATTTTAAAAAGAAAGACTGGTTCTGATAAAGGACCTTATTTACTAAAACCAGCGTTTTCGTTTGAAATAAAACAACAGACCGCCAGCCATGATGATCATGACTGCCCAGAAAATAAAGTAACTGTATTTATAATGCAATTCAGGCAAATACTCAAAATTTGTGCCATAGATACCTGCAATAAAGGTTAAAGGAATAAATATGGCTGCAAAGATGGTTAAAATTTTCATGATATCGTTCATTTTGTTTGCCATCACAGAGTTATGGATATTCAGCTGGTCCGTTAAAAGGTCTCTATATGTTTCAATGGCTTCTGTCGCCTGGTTGATAAGATCCTGGAGGTCTTTTAAAAAAGGCATTGTATTTTCATGAAACAAATCACTGTCAAGTCTTGAAAGGTTAAGGATGGCCTCTTTGGCCGGGCGGATGGATTTTCTCAGGTAATTGATTTCCCGCTTGAACAGATTGATTCTTTCCATAACACCAGGGTCGTGTCCCAGGAGGATTTCTTCTTCAAGATCTTCAATTTTTTCACCTATCAGCTCGATAATATAAATGTAATTATCCACAACAGTATCGATAAGGGCATAGGCAAGGTAATCCGTTCCCGACCCACGGATGCGTGATTTTTGTTTTCTGATTCTCTCCCTGACCGGTTCAAAAACATCTCCGGGTTGTTCTTGAAATGTCAGCAAAAAGTTTTCTCCAAGTATGATGCTCAATTGTTCGTTGACGATCATTTCGGTTTCCTTGTCAAACCGGATCATCTTTAATACAATAAAAATATAGGAATCAAACTCCTCTACTTTTGGTCTCTGGCCTGTGTTCAGAATATCTTCCAATACCAGCGGGTGCAAGTCGAACACCCGACCGACTTCACCGATAAATTCAATATTATGCAGGCCATTGATATTAATCCAGGTAACTGTTTCAGTTTTTTTAAAATGAGAGCCGTCTTTGATATCCAGCAATTCCTGATCCGTCAGGGTCGATGAATCATAGTCAATCACACGTGTCTTGACAGAATCTACTTTTTGATCCCCGATAAAAATGAGGGCTCCGGGGCTCTGTCCTTTGCTTTTTTCACGGTTCTTAAAAAATCGAGCCATACTGTTTTCCTTAGTTTTCCAATGGTTGTTTTTAAACTACTCAGTTGTGCCATTATTCGTCAAGAATCATTATTTTTAATGATACCACCTGTTTTATTATAAATCAACCTTTGTACGAGCCGACTTATGTTGACAAACCGCACATATTTATCTAATTATCTCAAATGGTATGTGTCAGATGCCAGGAGCGTTTGTTTTGAATCTCCATTTGGGTAAAAAGAAAAAATGTTTTTTTCCAAAAAATTTCTACCGGAAACACCTTCTTCCAGACACTCTCTGTTTCAGTTACGTCTGCCGGCAGGGGGCATGCAACGTCTGTTAAGGGTTTATCCTAACGAAGTTAAGCTCTTGTTGTGGGTCACTGCTATACAGGTGGTAATGAGCACCAGCAGCATCCTGGTAAACAATGTGGCCCAGACCACATTCCTGAAACGGTACGGGGCAGATGCCCTGCCTGCGGTTTTCATGTTAGAAGCCATGATTACCTTTGTTTTTGCAGGATTTGTCAGCCTTCTGATGGAACGCTATCGCACGATCCGGGTGTTTACCGGACTTCTCCTGTTTTACGGCATATGCATGGCGATAATCCGGATGATGATCCCCATGGGTGTGGATCTTGTCTATCCGATTCTGTATATCCTGAAAAGCCAGGCTGTCGGGATTCTGCCCATTTTATACTGGGATATTTTAAATGACATGTTTACCACCCAGCAGTCCAAAAGACTCTATACCCTGATCAGTGCGGGTGGAATTCTTGGAACAACCTTTGGAAGCCTGATGACCCGTAAGCTGTCCATATGGGTCGGTACAGACAATATCCTGCTGATCTTTATAGGCGGAATGGTATTGGCAGCAGTCCTGAATGAATTAACAGAAAAGGTCGTGGGAACGCCGCTTCAATTTCGCATCAAACAAAGCAAGGGAAAACCACAGCGAAACCAGTTGGCAGTGTTAAAAGAGTTTATCCAACATGCAAAGGAGTCCACACTTATCAAATATATGATTCTGCTGCTGGCCATTCCCAATATGATCCTTCCTTTGCTCGATTACCAGTTCAATGTCCTGGTTGATAACTATTTTGCTTCAGAAGCCCTTACACTGCAATTTTTCGGGATCTTCAGAGGTGTATCCAATGCCCTTATGTTTGCCCTTCTGATGGGTTCAAGTCGTCTGATCACGCGGTGGGGAATCCCGACAAGTCTTTTGTTTCATCCCATTAATTATTGTATTGCATTTGCAGGTATCTTTCTTCGGTTTGATATATTTGCCGGTGTGTATGCCCGGGTTACGACGGAGATGCTGAAAACGGTTCTCAATAACCCGGCCCGTGCAGTTTTGTATAATTTTTTTCCTGAAAAGCACCGGAGCATGATACGGCTGGTGCTTCGGGGCAGCGTGGTCAGGGCGGCAGATTTCGCAGGGTCAGGTTTTCTGACCCTCATCAGAGGTGTGGTCAAGCCCCGTATGCTGTCCCTGGTTGCCTTACCCTTTGCCTTGATATGGGTGGTGACAAGTTTTCGTCTAAAAAAGGCATATCCTGGAATTCTCATCCAATCCATAAAGGGAAACCAGATGGATTGGAAACAAATGGAAGATGATCAGCTTCAACTGATTGCCAAAGACAATCTTATCACCCAGACGTTCCAGCAGGGATTGGCATCAAAAGACGGCAAGGTTGCTCTTCTGTGCGGTGAATTTTTATCTAGAACCCAGCCTGATCAATGGGTGGAACACCTGCTTTCTGTGATTACCCAAAAAGAACCAGAGGTGCAAAAGCAGCTGCTGGATTTATTAACCCCGGAAAATATTGGTTCCCATAGGTCCAGGATGTATGAACTTGCCCGTTCTGTTCCATTGGAAGCCCTTCCATATTGGCTGGAAGCACTGACCCGGATTGATCCGTCAGAAAGCGGCCCGTTTATGGAAGAATTTTTATTTCATCCGGATGCTCGTGTCAAAGCTGAAGCCTTTACAGGATCATGCCTGAGCTGCAACCTGGATCATCGCGAAGAATACCGGCAAAAGATTAATGAATGGCTGGCCGGGGATAGATCCCTTGTGCGGCTTGCGGTTAAAGTCCTTGCAAAGACTGGAGATCCCGTTTACAGCCGGGAACTGGAAGAGATATTTCTGCAGACTGAAGAACCAGACCTGAAAGCCTGGGCCCTTGAAGGACTGTCAAAAATGAATCATGACAAGATAATCTCTCTATCCATTCTGGGAAGCACTGATACGTCATACCAGGTCCGCAGGGCATCTTTGAGGGCCTTGTCCGGGTTTGAGCCAAAAGTGTCACCTGAGCTGCTCATGGCTTTTCTTAAGGACGTTGATTCAAGTATCCGGTCAGAAGCTTCCCAAATCCTTGCAAAGAAGGGGGAGCAGATCATCCCTGTTCTTTTGAAAGGCCTGGCGCAACCTTCCCGTTCTTTGAAGGAAGAGATTGTCCTGCTGCTGGACCGGATCGGTGTTCCCAAAGCAGATCTTTCAAGGTTTGTTCTGAACCAGCTCAAACAGGCCTGCCATTATCTGTCTGTTGTGAATGCATTGGAAAATTATAAACAGGGCGATTCCATGAGCCTGTTCAGAAACGGTCTCATGGAAAAACACCAGGAGATTATTGAAATTGCCCTGCGCGTAATGGGGGTCATCGAATTTGGTGATCAGATGCGGGTTATTCTGCGAGCGGTTCAGTCGGGCAAGCAGAAGGATATTGATATTGTTATTGAGGTGCTGGGAAATGCCATTCATTCCGATCTTCGCCATGCACTGATCCCTCTGCTGGAAAATACACCGATCAAGGAAAAACTCTCTGCCAGTTGCAAGGCCATGGGAATCAATCCCGCTATATTGACCTCTTTTGAGCAGGTCTTTGCCTTGATATCAGAAGATGAGGATACTGCTCTTAAAGCCTTGTGCCTTTATGCTTACGGAGAGAATCAAGGACTCAACATCAATGCAAGTGTCATCCGTCGATTTCTGGATGACACGGATTCAATGGTGAGTGAAGCCGCCCAATGGGTTATTCGTTGCTGGGAAAACAACGGGTCAGCTGTCCACTCCCAAAGCGCTCCAGGTTTGGTTGAAAAAATCATGTGCCTTGAAAAAAAATCCTTGTTTAAAGGGCTGAAAACCAGAGAATTGCTGCCCATTGCCCGGCTGTGCCGCTCAATAACATACCCGGCAGGGGAAACTCTTTTTCGGGAAAATCAAAACGCCACAGATATTTATTTTTTGTACCAGGGAGAACTGGCTGTTGAATACGGCTTTATCGCAGACCAGACCCCTGTTCCTTTTGATCTGCTTTCAACGGAATTTGCAGGTGAGATGCCGTGGATTGATGGTGGCGTTCAGCTTTATACGCTCAAGGCAAAAACCGTATCATTCCTTCTGGAGGTGACGGGCAAAGACTTCTGCCGTATCATGGAAGAATTCCCCGTGGTGGTACTCAACCTTTGCCGGATTTACAGCCGGCAATTAAGGGGTTATCATCATCAGATCGTCTCAAAGCACAACCGGATTTTCGATTGAATCCCGGACCAATATACCCGGTCAGATACTGAAGGCTGAATTATCACAGTTTCCATAAGAAGATTGGATATACCTGTCCGCCCCGGGATCGTTTCCCCAGTGCATACGATCAAAAAAATATCGGAATTGATATTCCCTGCCTGTTTCAAGATCAAGTGTAACCATGGAATCTCCTTTTTTATGCGATTGTAATCTTCTTTTCCAGATAAAC
>JACNHV010000176.1:0-13203 GCA_014383445.1 Candidatus Desulfobacula maris
GGAAAAAGATGAAGATGGCCAGATAAAAAACCCGGCATCAAGATTTATTTCAGAATCTTTGAAATAATTTAATATTTTTTTAAAAATAGCAGCAAATCAAAGCAATTCTTTAAACTTATATGAAAATAGTTGTATTTTGCTGCTATTTTTCTCTCATTGACTGCCATTGCCTTTAATCGCCTGAAACCGGGTTTTACTGTTTTAATATTTTCCTGTATTATTTAAACCATGATAAACAATAACTTAAATAAAGGAGCAGGGAACATGGGAACAATACGAATTAAAAAATCAAAAAAAGGTCACTGGAGTCCTGCAATGGTTGAGAGAGTTTTCAAATCATTAAAAGAAAACTTAAACAACGATGAGCTTGCGAATTTGTCAGAAATGATGATTGCAGAAAAGATGTTCAATACAACCGGTAAAGATTTAATGCTTAGCTATCTTAACCTCAAAGCATAAACCAACCAGCCCCGGTTCGCCGGGGCAATAAAGGAAACCCATGAGCGAAAAGCAAGAAAACACGCTCGCTTCAAAAAATCTGTGGAAAGCCGTTCTATTGCAGGCCATACACGATCTGAAGCGCAAAAGTTTGCGGGACAAGGCAATGACCTGGTTCAAGTCAGACAATGATTCGATCAACAGCTTTATCGGAATATGTGGGATGATGGGAATCCATCCGGATAAAGCCAGGGAAATAATTTTAAAAAAGGGAATGACATGAGAACAGCAATAGATCGGTATTGGGATGCTCTCAGAGAAGCCGATGAGGTCTTCTTTGATGCTGAAATAGGGATGACAGAAGAAGAGTGGCAAGCTTTGCAAGACAATGCTGAGTCACGGTTTTTAATCGAAAAGGAAAAGGAGATAGACAAATGAGACTAAGAGAAAGATTGGACGAGTTGCACTACGATTACATCGGCGGGGACGTGACCGGATTAGAGACTGAAATACACTTAATTGTAGATATCCTTGAGAGTTTGATTAAAGACGCAGACGACCAAAGGTATCACTCACACAGAATAACTATAGATGATGAGGCAGACAATGTTTAATCAAGAATGGAGAGATAATCAACCGAAACCTGAACCAGAAGAAATTTCTGCCGCCCGGTGCCTTTTGGGGGCTGCAGGTATACTTTGTTTGGTGTTGGTTGGAGTTGTTTTGGTTTATGTTGGGTTGAGCTTATAAATTTTAACTAACGCCCTGGGAGATGTTTCCCAGGGCTTTTTTGCGTCATCTCCATTTCGCAGGATCAACATTTTTAAAGATCGGTATAAAGCGGTTGCATTTGAAACATTTTGGTTTTTCCCTGTCCGCATAACATGCATAATACCCCGTGCAATACTCCCCCCGGAGTTTGTCTTTTTTATCATACAGTACCGCCCGTCCCTTTTTCGATTTTTCCTTCCGCCGAACTTCTTCTTTTTCATTCATTTTTTCTCTCTGCTCTTCAGCATGCTTAGCGCATCTGATCGGCGGGTATCCCTGTTTTTCTGAAAACAGCATTTCCTTACAGTCGACACAATACGTTATTCTTTTGGCTACTCGGGTTTTGTGATCTGGACAAATAAACCCGGAATAGACTTCATTCCCGTAATTTTTTCTCGATACTTTTCTAACCTTGTCTCGGTGGACAAAACACTCACACCCGTTGAAGGTATACCATTTTTCGACCATATTAAACTCTCCCCATTTGCACCTTCATGAATTCGTTAAGATAATTGCCGGTATGACCGGCGCTATAGTGCGATAATTACAACCATCACAGTAAGTTTTGTCCTGGGTTGCAATAAAACAATAATGCTGTGATTCACACGGCGGTTTGTCGCACCGATCTTCAACAACTTTATTAGGCCGTTTTTCTGTAATTTTTACTGATTTACAGTAGTCTGATTTAGATGCAGCAACTAACCATCCTAAGTTAACGGATAGCGGTTTTAGCCTACCGTCCAAATCCATTTCTACTTCAAAGATCCTTTTTATATTATCCTCCATCGGCCTAATATTGAGTTCAGCGTTGAGCGTAGCGATATACGCTGCACCGGCTTATTGGCGGCGTTATGCCGCATATTCTTTCCATGCTTTTTCAATAGTTTCCGATTGCCTATAATAATGTAAGTTGATAAACCGCTTAAACCGTTTGGTATATTCTGTTCTGACATACGGCATAGGATATGGGGTCAACCCATGGTCATGAATAATTTGGCAGCGGTGCAAATCCTCTTCCTCTGTGGTGTTAAATCCAATCAAAACATAAACACCATTCGCTGTTGATCGCATCTTGTGTTTCGTTAAAAGTTCAAGACCGTTTCTAATCAATGGTTCGTCTGCTATTCTATCCCATGCAAAATGCAAAGGTGTCTTGAATTGTGTTCTGTGCAGGGCATCTGTTTTTTCATCATCCAGCAGGCGAAGGTCATAGCCGTTTTCATCTATAACAAAAAGATCAGCGTCCCAAATTTCCTGAAAAGTATCTTTCCATTGCGGATCTTGAAATGTGTTGTTATTTAACAGACAGATGGTATCCATGGTTGGATCGTGGAATTCCCAGATTGAATGGTGGTCAATGTCTGGGTTGTTAAATTTTGGGACCTTGCAAAATGCACAGGAATTTGAACACGGGCGATACGAATAACCCAGGCTATAGTTCAGTCCGAACAGGGTATAGTCTGGCCTTAACAATTCAAAATCTTTCGGTAAAGGTCCGTCATCCCCTGGATTATTAGACATGGCAGGCCCACCATACTCATCAGCGTGGAACAGGCTTGTGTTTTTTTCAAAAAGAACTGACGCATAGGTGTAGTCTGCCTGGAATATCGGAGCATTCAGCATCACGTCATCACCGTTTGATTTATGCCAAGCCGATATTTTCATTAACGCTAAGTTATGTTTAGGTGCATCTGTTAGGAGTGATATTCTCATGTTCCCCTCTATGTATTCACCCGTTTACCGGGTGCAAGTATTTATTGGCCTGGCCTGTCCAGAGCCAATGTAATGGGCTACGGTGGCGTAGCCATCCGTAGCACTATTTTATTGGCCTTACGAAGTTCCTTCTTTTTTAACCCTAATTTCCTTTTTTTAACTTTTTAAATCTCTTCATCGAAGCCTCCAAGCAATTTTTAGAATAAGTAGTTATCTGGTTCTGTATAACCTGCATTTTGTAATGATATCTGAACCCATGTCTCATTTCGGCAACCAGCAAGCAAATCGTCCCATTCATCTTTTGCTTTCCGGCGGATAAACTGGTTGAAGGTTAAGCGCAATTTCGCTCTTACATTCTGTGCATATTAACCACTCAAAGAAGTATGTGCCGTTGTCATCTTCAAGCGTTTTAATATGGAAAGTGTTTCCATTACACGAACTACAAATGACGTGTGGATATCCCAATTGGAATAACGATACTATTTCACCCATTTGGTATCCCCGCCTATATATCCGTTCCCGAGGTATTCATACGGAACGCCGCCAATGTGAATTATATCCAACGGCAATAGGCGATATCTATACCGATATCGCTCTTCTGTCTTTTTATAATTTCTCGTTTTTGATTCGTTGACAGGTGTGCCGGACGATGTTTTGCCCCTTTTTATAACCATTTTATATTTCCTTTCTTTCTGGATCGCACGATTTACACATGAAGATTGTCATTTTGTAAGTTCCTTTTGAACATCTCTCCACAACTGCAACCCAGTCACACTGTTAAAAACAGACAACCCCAATTCCCATGCCCGTTTAATCTCAGCATCAACACCGCCGCCATCACCGGCACCGGATATAACCAAAACAGCGTCAGACACTTCCAACCACGCTAAGGATGCGGCATAAAACATCTGTTTGGTGTATTGTCCTTCTGGGTTGTCCAGGACAAAGCTCCTGTCCCACCATGGAGAGAATGGGGCAAATCCTTGTTCAAACAATCTCGCCGCTACTTTCTGACCACGACCTATGTTCCTTAATACGTCAAGCACGTTGTCTGCTGAATACATACCAGCAATATAGACTCTTAATGGTTTCATTTTGTAAGCTCCTTAATGTGTTGTTTTATTGGCGGCGTTATGCCGCTTTTCTGCTCAGGCGTGTCTCTGCCCGTTGCATACGCCAAAACGTGTTGCAATGTTCTTAACAACATCAAGGCTCGTAATTCGTTGTTGCTTTCTAAAGCTTCGATTGCTGCACAAATAGAGTGCCAGGTCTGTTCACCAACCATAAGACCACCAACTGATTCTCCGACATTTGTTCCGGTTTCAAATCCACT
The DNA here is from genome assembly GCA_014383445.1 of Candidatus Desulfobacula maris. GTDB lineage: Bacteria > Desulfobacterota > Desulfobacteria > Desulfobacterales > Desulfobacteraceae > Desulfobacula > Desulfobacula maris. Next base: position 4,256 of record JACNHV010000176.1, read on the forward strand.
CTCTAATCCTTCCTCTTTCCCTATATGAAAACCGTGTCCCCATTGTTTACTCATTTTTTATCCTTCCCTTTTATAGCCTGCTGCGGCTTTCCTATTTTAGTTACGGCGGGATTATTAGCTTTGCGAAGTTCCTTCTTTTTTAACCCTAATTTCCTTTTTTTAACTTTGAATTTCCATATAACCGGCTCCTCTTTAAAAACACTTATTGGTTTATAGTCTTTTCCAACCCTAATTTTTATTTGTTCTATATGTGGTTTATGGAATAAAACTCTGTACGGGATTATAGATAGACAGACCAGGAGTATGAAATATATTTTCATTTGTGATACCTTTCCAAGTGTTTATTACAAAGAGTTTTGACAAACTCCTTGGTTGCCTCTTTGGTTTCCTGCCGCCAAAAAGTTATAACACCCTCATGCTCAGCTGTGTGGCAAAAAAAACATAATGGCAATGCGTCTCTGTCCGGCGGCTTAATACCGATTCCCGCATTCCCCAATATTCGCATGTGCGCCGGGATTATATCTCCACCAATCCCTGGGCACTTTGGGTTTGAGCAAAGTTGAGACTTAAGCCATTCAAGATATTTCTTGTCCACCCTGTTTTTTTTTATTTTTTCCACGTTTTCCATTATCATCTTATATTTATCTCTGCTTTGGATATAGAGATCAGTGTTCTATATGCATCAATCCCCGCATGAATTCTTTTTATATTTTCTTTCGATGCGTTCAAAATCCCCTTTGCAATTTTGAATTCTCTCCTTATTCTGGCTGTTTCCCCGGCTGCTATAGCTGAAATAACAGTTACTTTGACATCCTCTGACAATAATTTCAAAAAGGATTTTGCTTTTGCTTCCCGATACAGTGTTTCTTTCTCCACGACATCAATTTCTAAATCTTCAAGCCTCTTCGTTTCTGACTCAAGTTGAATTAATTTTTCAGCGTACCCTCTTTTTAAATTTAAAATATCCGAAAAGTCCATAACTAAATCTCCACCGGCATACCGGCTTCAACATGCCTTAATGCCCTGTATGCGATAAGGGTTGATTCTGCCCTATCATGTCGAGTGAAAAGTTCTTCATATTTTGGGAAAAGCTCTTTTGCTTTTTCAATATATCCTTTTTTGGTCCTCTTGCTCTTCATGATTAGCCCTTTGCGCCAGGTTGCCGGAGAATATGAAGCATACGGTATTCTGTTTATTTCCAAACAGGTTTCCCACATCTGAGCGTTTCTGATTAAAACTTCAGCTGATTTTACATCTTTTTCATTCTCCCAAAACCACACTTTTTCAATAATCGCAAATTTCACCTTAAATTTGTCGTTTAAACAGCATACTGTTTTAAAGGCTGTAATGGTATCCGTAAAATCGTGGATCTCTATTTTGGACGCACAAATAAGTGTTAATGAGCCTGCTTGCCCCGGGTCAATACCTATTACTGCTGGGTTCCCTTTCAAAAAAATTCTCCTTGATGGTTCAACAATTCCTTTATACACCCTTCCTGTATGCCACTTTTTACATTTCTGACATAAAAAAAAAGAATACGGCACTCCATATTTGATTGCAAGCCTACTGGCCTCATGTCTCGCTTTCCCCATAGATTTGTGTTCCCTTTTCTTGCAGGTTTTCTTCATTCGCAGCCTCCCATTTATTATAATTTCTGCAGACCAGAACATATAAAACACATCCGTTGTATTGGACAAAATGAACACAAGTTGAACAGTCCTTGGTCATTCTCCCCTCCCATTTCGTTTACACCAACTCGACCTGTATATAAAATCTCCAAATCCACTTTCCTGCTCAACACTACAATTCCCACCCATGGTTAAATCGTTTTCTATTCTCAATTCTTGCACACGCTCCCATTCTCCTTTCCAGCCAGGGCCATAAGCTTCTTTTTTTTTAATATAAAACGGTGAGATACCAGGACTGCCTGTTGTTCTTTCTGCTAAGGTCATTTTTACTCCTTTCTTTTATTTTCAATCAGCCCTTTTAAATTTGAGGCTGGTATCAGCCCGGCTGCTGCTGATGTTTCTGTAAACTTCACCAGCTCTTTCAATTGCCGGATGATCTCTTTTAATCTTTTGTTTTCTTCAATCAATTCTTTTTTGGTCATAATTCCCCCTGATAAAAATAAGTTGTTTGATGGTTGAATATTATTTTGTCATCTCTAAACTTTGGCCCTGATCTGTTTTTTGCAATGTTTAAAATGGTTTTTCCTATCAAAATAGGTCTTTCATGTTCATCTGCATATTCTTCTGGTCTGTGCACAAATAAAACTGCGTCTGCATCTTCTTCTATTTTCCCAGATTGTTTCAAATCTGTTAATATTGGCTCTTTCTTTGACCTGTCTTTCATGTCCCGGTTAAGCTGGCATAAAAGAAAAATTGGTATTCCGATCTCTTTTTTAAGCCTGGCAATCCTTGTGCAATTTTCAGTATAAAGGGCAGTCAATTCTCCACCCCGGATTTGTCTATTACCAATCTGTGAAAGTTGATCAATGAAAATAACCTGGCAACCATCTTTTTTTAATTTCCTGCATTTGCGCTCAACGTCTATAATATCAAGACTGCCGGTTGAATCTATTTTAATATTGCTATCATAAAGAATTGCACCTGCATCGTTCAGTGATTGTATTTGCCTTGTTTCAAACCCATTAAATTTTCCAAACATTGAAGAATCAAGGCCGCTTTCAATTGCAATCCAGCGCTCTAAAATCTCATCTTCTGACATCTCGATTGACAGAAAACCAACATTGACGCCCATCTTATCTAAATTTCTTGACATTGTTACTGCAAGAGCTGTTTTCCCGGCGCCTGGTCTGCCCGCAATTATTATCAGTTTTGGCCCAATGGTTTTTAAACAATTATCAATCCGTGGAAAGCCAAGGCGGTAATATATATTTTGCTCAGTGATATTTGCCTTTTCAAGCCTTTCAATATGATCAATGATAATATCTTTAACAGCTTTGATATTGTCCCCGCTGTTACTCGATTTTATATCAAGAATACTGTTTTGCGCCAAATCTAAAAGCAATTCTCCATACTTATCACTGTCAAGAATCTGCATACACTTTGTTTTTATTTTTCTGGTAAGGGAACACTCTTTGATGATCGAAACATATTTCCTGGTATTAAAGACAGGGGATGTTTCAGATATTTTTACAAGATATGCAATGCCGCCACGGATTATATCACTCTCTTTTTTCTTTTTAAGCTCAAACCATAAAGTTGACAGGTCTATGTTTTCGTGTCTGGATTTCATTTCAAGCATTGTTTTATAAATTAAAACATGATCTGACCTATAAAAATCATCAGGATATAAATATTCGCAATCATTGAAGCAATTATTATTCATAATCAAAGAAGCAATGAGGCTTTCTTCTGATTCAATGTTTTGAGCTGGTAATTCTGTTTTCATAATCCGTGTTTTTCCAAAATTTCTTTTTCTGTAAGTGTTTTTCCATTTAAAGGCGTTACTTTAATGTTTTCAAAATATTGCAGCCTTGGAGTCAACCATCCATTTTCTTTAGCTATCTGGCAACAATCCATAATGCCATAGCCAGAATCGAAACAAGTCTTTAAATCCCTAAATAATCCATCTATCCCGGCAGTAGTTTCATATGGTTGTTTTTTCCCTTTTATTTTATCGGTCATTCTGTATTTATAAAAATCTAAAATATGATCTTCTGTTGGTTTAAATTCAGGCAATATTTTTTCTTGAAGATATTTTTTTAATTCATCGTAAAGAGTATTTATTTCCTTTCCTTTCCTTTCCTTTCCTTTCCTTTGTGAATTAATGTTGACATTAATTATTTTTTTGTATGAAGATTTGTTTATTTCTATAAGCAAAAAGTCTTTGCAAACTTCTACTACTTTACGTCTTTTTACAATCTCAAAAAATCTTTTCTAGATACCTGTAGAAGTCAAAATATTATATTTTTTAAACAATATTTTATTAAATAAATTCCATTCCAAACATGAATTAATGACTACATTAATCATATTAATGTCAACATTAATTCTACTACTGAACACCAAAATAGCTTTTTTGTCCCATAAAATCCAATAATTGTTTGCATAAATTTTTTGATATAATTTTATCAAAATACCAAACCCCTGAACACCATGTTCCGCCTCTATTAATTCCACTTTGTCATCACAAATAACATCTAATGGAAAATAATCAACGCCATTTTTTAATGGTCTACCTGCCGGCATAATTAAACCTCATTCAGGCATTTTTCATCTTTAATTCCAAGAACCTCTTTAAGTTTCTTTAGGTTCTCTGATCCAGGATTTCCCCCGCCTTGTTCCCAAAGACGATAAGCTGCAACACTCACGCCAACCGCCTTTGAGACATCAATTTGAGTCATATCAAGGCTTTCTCTTTTTTCTTTTAAATTCATGTTTTCCCCTAATTAAATATTATTACTACTATTACCCATATAATAAAAAAACCCACATGTCAAGGTTATTTTAAAATAAATAAAAAAACTTTAAAAAATATCTTGACAGCAAGTAGTTTATATTGTAGTTATTAAATAGTTATTTTTATACCATTTATATAAAGGAGGTATAATTTGGGTAGGAAGAAATTTAAAACAAAGTATTACAAATTTAGGAAAGGCACTATTTCCCGGTTGTCTGGCCGCTTGCAATTACATAAAGACATCCTTTCAGGTTGGCTTTCTGGCAGTAGGCGTGTCAACGAAAAGAACGCGGAAATGCTGTCGGAAAAATTCAGAGAGGTAGGGATTGATGTACCGGTCGAATATTGGGCCGGCAAAAACCGGGGATCGCTCAGAAAACTAATTATTAATTGGTATAAGGAGGATATTAATGGATGAGAACAAAGAACTCAGAGAAGAGTTGACAGCTTTCTATAGGGAAGGACATTTCGTGTTTGTCCCATTTTTCAGGTTGCCAAAAAAAAATGGTTTGTTTGTCCCAGTATATGAACGGGTACCAATGAATAAAAACGATTTTTACCAGGTTCAAGGGAATTTTGGTATGCATCATTTTGGTATGATGAAGCTGGCTGATGCTGCAGGGGTTCAGTGGTCTTCAGACGGGGTTAATGTTGGCCGGATTGATAACCGGAGTAATCCAAATTATTGTTCTTTCCGGGTTGTTGCAAAGATCAGAACAACAGAAGGGCTATGGCAGGAAATGGCAGCCAGCAAACACATTGATCTGGATGCCAAACGCGGAGCCATAGAAGTGAAACATGCCGAAGCATGGGATTATAAAGATAAATTTGGTGGTGGTAAAGGTCCTAACGGCTATGAAGTTAAAAAACCATGGCCTGCCAAAAAAGATGAGTATGTTCTGAGGTTCGCCGAACGGGACATAAACCTGCTTCGGGAATATATGGACGAGCGATGTGAATCAGGAGCCCAGGGACGGGCAATCAAGAACATGATGCATATACCGTCAGTTTTCCCGGCAGATACAAAAAATAAGAATCTACCTGGATGTAAAATGGATTTTTTTGTTGTCAGGTATATTCTTAATCCATCGAACCCAAGGGTCCAGGAAAAACAGCTTGAATCTTTCCAGATGGCAATAGCTGGTATCTATGGGTTACCATCTACTCAAAGGCAAAGTCTCCCTGAGCCTAAAGACGTAACCCCAAAAGAGGCCCCAAAAGAAACACCCCAAAAAAAACTACCTTTTGAAAAACTGCTGTTCCAGGATAAAATCAAAGAAATTGAATCCCTGATAAAGGAATCTGGTTATAAATTTTACGCAGAGGATGTGGCAACACAGCCCATACAAAACTGGACAGACGAAGAACTTATCAGCTATCACAAACATATACTGGAGGAATCAAAACAATGAAAATATTACACTTTGCAGATATACATTACAATGAAAAGGACCATGACGAAATTGAAAAATGCATGGACTTCCTTATTGATACTGCCCGGAAAGAACGCCCAGACGTATTTATCTGTTCCGGGGATATCACAAACAGCCAATACTTAGGATTTGACACCAGATCCGCAAAAACAATAACGCGACAATTCCGGGAAATGTCAGACATCGCGCCGGTCGCTGTTGTGTGCGGGACGTTTTCACACGATGGGATGATACCTGAACTATTAAAAAACGTTGCCGGGAAATATCCTATCCATGTAAGCGCCGTTCCTGAACAAATTATGCTTTATGAGCTTATGGGAAAAAAAATTTGGGCAATCTCACCGGGCAGGCCATGCCAGGAGAAAATAGAGATTGTTGTTTCTAATGTCCCACCACCCAACAAATCTTTTTGGAAAAACAGGCAGGGGATTGAAATAGACAATCAAAACATTTCACAAGCCATGGGAGCTATTTTTTCAGGACTACATGACAAGGCAAGGCACCACACCGCCCCCCATGTTTTAAATGGTCATTTTGCTATGCAGGGGTCAATGATCTCTGAGACTCAAATGCTGCCGGGTGGCGATATTGCAATCGGTAAAGACATTTTGGCCATGGCTAATGCTGATATATATTGTCTCGGTCACATCCATCTCCGACAAGAATATGATATCCCTGGCGGGGAAAAAGCGTATCATTCTGGGTCTGTATACCGCAAAGATTTTGGAGAAAAGGGAGTTGATAAAGGTTTTTATATTCATGATCTATCCCATAAAACAGTGTTCATCAAAACACCATCAAGACACATGGCACAGGAAGATTTCAACCTGATCGAAAGGCCCTGGCTTTTAGATGATCATGAAACACCTTTTATCGATAAAGTGATGGTCGTCTGCAAAGAATGGTGCAACATCAATGCATGGCTAAAAATCAAAATTACGGCATATATTGATGATGTCAGACAGATAAATCAAACAAAACTGAAACGGGATCTCCTGGAGGCCGGGGCTCAGCATGCGATAATTGAAATTGATCGTGTCAGAAGAGAGAACAGCCGGGAAGAAAAAATAATAAAGGCTGTTGGCCTTCCTGAAAAAGTTAAGGTTTTAGCCGATCACAGATCACAGCCTATGCCGGAAGGCCTGGAAGAAATGCTTGAGAAGGTTGAGGCTTTGAGTGTTGATGATCTGGTTGCTTATGGGATGGGGAGGGTTTAAATGGCAATATCAGAAAGAAAAAAAGTCAAGGCTCTTAAAAAACATGAATGCCATTACTGCCACAAAGCAATACCACCAGGAGGCTATTATATAAAATTTAAATTTTTAGATGTTGATATTTTTAAAGGTTATAAGATGCACGATGTTTGTGAAACTAAATTCCTTGGGAAACTTTCGCGCATTGAAAGCCTTGACGATTATCATGAACAAACACAAAATTTTTAAAAAGGAGAAATAAATAAATGGCAATACTAAAATGGTTTAAATGCAAGGGGTCCCAAGGTGTATATTATGGCCTTGGAAAAGAAGAAATTGCGATTAACTTTGAAAATATGTCCGGCCTGATCACTCTGGCCGGGGAAAACGGGAATGGGAAAACGTCCGTAATGGAAATGCTATCTCCGTTTGACACAATGCCAAGCCGGAAATTAAAGAACCCGAAAAAATATAATCTTAAAAATCAATTCAGAGACCGGAATTCATATAAAGAAGTCTGTTACCAGTTTAACGGATCTGAATATATTTTCAGGGTTGAGATACCGGCAGGTACCACCATGGGGATTGAAGGTTATATAACCTGCGATGGGGTCCCGCTGGTTAAAGGAAAGATCAGTGAATACCGCAAGAAAGTGGTTGAGCTGTTTGGGTCAGAGGATCTCTTTTACTCTTCTATATTTTCCTGCCAGGGTGGGGAGAAACTTACTGATAAGACTGTTGGAGAATTTAAGCAACTTTTAATTGAGCTGCTGGGCATGAATAAATATGTGATTTGGTGGAAAAATATAGGGGCCGTTTTGACAGAAATTCAGAAAGAACTTGATAAGGTCCTTTATTCCCAAAGCTTGTTTTCCGGAAAACAGGAAGAGATTGAAAAAAATGAATGCCTGATTACCGGTGCAAAAATTAATCTTGAGGAAAAACAAAAAAAAATGTCAGGCGTTTACTTAGACATTGACCAGATTAAAAAAGGGATAGAAAGATTAAAGGCCGATAAGGTTGAAGCAGAAACGCAACAAATCATTCTTAAAGATAAAAAAAGACAAAGAGATATTTTGTATGCTGATATAGCAGCTCTCAGCGATGATCGTGTATCGGCAATCAAACTCCTTGACACATTTCTTTCGGAAACAGAAGAAACGAACAGGGAAAACAAGGCCCTGGTTGAGAAATCAGAAGAAATCCTTTCGGCCCAGAATAATATTGATATCCTCGCAATTGAAAAAGCGGAATGGGAAAAAGAACTTGTTTCTATTAATAAAAAAATATCAGAAAAGCAGGAACTCTTAAACAAGGTGATCGCTGCCTATGAAAAGCTTTTGAAAGAGAAAAATGATCTGTCTAATGATCAGGAATGTAAGGATTTAGCCAAAGCCGTTGAGCTGGCCCGGGAAGAAAAAGATAATACTAAAACAACAACGGTTTCTATTGCGGCGGAGTTGACTAAGGCACAAGATGATTCTGTTTTAAAACAGCTTAAACAAACCCTTGCCGGATATGAGGATGCAGAAAATCTCTTATCAAAAAGACCCGACTTTTGTGTGATAGATGATTGCCCGTTTATTATGAATGCCCTTGAATCAATTAAAAACAAATCTGGCACTGAGTCGGCAATAAACGCGTGGACGACGGACAACAAAATTCTTGTTGCTTCTATTTTGGACAGACTGCATGCCGCCCAGGATAAAGAAGCCTGCTCTCTTCATGCTTTTGTTAAAATTAAAGATAAATGGTCAGAAAAAATCCAAAAAATTGAAGAGGCATTAACCGCTCTCCAGATAAAAATCATCACTATTGGGCAAGAAAAAGAAGATATCCAGAGTAATTTACATATTCTTGGTGTAAAAAAGCGTGGCTTTGAAGAAGCAATCGCAGC
>JACNHV010000176.1:14127-15425 GCA_014383445.1 Candidatus Desulfobacula maris
TTGCAGACCATTCTATTGAGTTTACAAAGGATGGTTTAAAGTCTGAGTCTGATATTGGGTTATAAAAAGTGTTTGACATATTAATAATTATTCTTTATGCTTGTATTAATTATTAATCATATAAGCATAAAGGATAAATCATGAATACTGAGATCGTAAAATATTATCAAGGTGAAGAGAGGGCAGGGACTTTTTTAATCTCACAAGGTTTTGAAAGAAAGCATGAAGTTGTAATAAAACTAATCAACAAATATAGAGATAGGTTTATGAGATTAGAAAATAATAAACAGTTTTCAAATCGGTTTATTATTGAGAAAGTTCCAGCGAAAAAAGCAGGTAGACCAGTAGAAGAATTTTTATTAAATGAAAGACAAACCATTTTTCTCGGAACGTTATTCAGAAATTCAAATGACACCATTCTTAACTTCAAAGAAAAACTTGCAGATGAATTTGTAAAACTCAGAGAACAAAATGCTGCATTGAAACAACATCAGGCTACCGGGACATATCATATAACAAGAGATATGAGCAAGCTGATAAGGCATGAGGCCACTGACATAATGCAAGAATTTGAAAGATATGCACAAAGCCAAGGTAGCGATTCTCCTGAAAAGTATTATATGCTTTTCACAAAAATGGTTAATGGCCTTCTATTTATAGTTGATGGGAAATTTAAAAACTTGCGGGCACTTATGACAATCCCACAGTTAATGACTACAGCTACAGCAGAAAGCGTTGTGACAAAAGGAATTTCCGATGGAATGAAAAATAAAATGTTTTATAAGGACATTTACAAAGATGTTAAATCAAGAGTAATGGCATTTGCTGAATTAACCGGGCAGTCTAAAGTTATTGAAGATTGTTTATTCCTTGATTCTCCAAGTGGATTAAACAAATGATAAATAGCATTGAGGGGGATAGGTAAAAATGAAATGGTTACAGAAAATTAAATGTTCTATTCCTTTTAACCTATTTTGGATAGGACATGAGTTAAGAATTATCCAAGATATAAAACCAACCGGTTCGCAGATAGTCCAATGTGTTCACTGTGGACGGCTGTTTGGAATGAATCATGACGTGAAAGCCATATTGCCACTATCAAAAGAAATGGCTGAAATGTACTTTAGGTCTGGAAATAAACTTGAGCATATCCAATCAAAGCATTGCTGGTGCGAGCCTATTTTAGAGTATGAAGATTCTGAAAATGGCAATCAGGTATGGGTTCATAATGAGATTAATTAATGAGGTTGGCGATGATAAATAGCATTGTGATGGGAGACTGCAAAGAAGTTATGGCG
>JACNHV010000213.1 GCA_014383445.1 Candidatus Desulfobacula maris
TCATTAATGAGGCAAAAGCCAAAAAACTTGGGATGGCAGGCTATATTATGAAACCGATGTCGTTTTCAAGGCTGGCAAAATCTATACGAACGGTTTTAGATAAATAATACACTATTTTTTGAAGCCCTGGGACAGGAATAATGGCAATATGGATCGCTTTTTAATGCTTACAAAAATTGCAGAATACCAGGAGCATTCTTCTGATTTTTTGATTCATGGCATGATCCCATATCTTGTGCCTTGGAAGAATAATATTTTGTCCCCCGGCATTCCACTATATGAACCAAAACCATTTGTCAGAAGCCTTTCTTCCTCTATAAATTTTATAATATATTCATCCCATTCTGAAAATTTTTTCCGGGGTACGAACAAAATGATACAAAAAATTTTAGGGAGCCCTGAAACTCAATCTCCAATAATGGAAGGTTTTGAAATTTTATTTTGGCCGCTCCTAGATAATGGAATTTTGAATCTGGGAAGAAAAATAAAATAGATACCACATCTTGTACAAGGGAGAATTTTTTTAAAGTGATGGCTACACGTTATAGTTAACACTCTCTAAATGCCAGATCAGTAGATATCTGGCCTATACAATTAAATATCGTGGTACTGTTTTTTTATATTGTAGATAAGCATCTCCATGCACGGAATATAAATACTTTTCTTCTTTCTTTATCATTATATGAACAAATATAAATCCCATAATTGATAGCCCGAGCAGTATTAAGTTTTGTAGAAGAACAGTATATGCTAAAAACATAAAAAAATAAGACACGAAATACGGATTACGTGTAAAACGATATATACCAGAAGTAATCAAGACAGTTTTCTGATTCTCGACAACGCCGACTCTCCAGGAATCTTTCAAATGTATCAATGAGATAGTCAGATTCAAAACCAGAAGCACTAATCCTGTGATTGTGGAAAAATAGGTACTTAAAAATTTCACCTGGCCGAGGGGGCTCTGTTGTAAACTAAAAACGAATGAAACACCTATCAATAGAACAAAAAATGCAATGGAGACATTGGCTTCAGTGTTATTGCCACGGATCTGTTTTCCCGTCTTTATGTGCAGAATAATATTTTTCATTGCAAACATCCCCTGAAATATCAATTGATGTATCAGAATGATTAACCAAATTTTAGTCATTTCTGCTTCCTTTATGCTATTATCTTATTTACTTCGACAGTTATATGTTCATATCTGCCAATTGTTTTAACCAGGTCATGATAGTATTCAGGTGGCTTGTCCACTGTAGATTTAAGACTGAGAATCAATGAGCGCTCATTTTCAGAAATTTGCCATAAATGGAGATCCTGAACACTTGTTGATTTGGATTCAATTTGTGACCGGATTGATTCAATTTCCTCGGAATAATCTCCTCTGTCAAGCAACACGCTACTGGTTTGCTTCAAGAGTCCGATGGCCCATTTTGCCACCACAATTGCCCCGAGTATTCCAACAATAGGATCTGCCCAAGTAAAACCAAAATACTTGGCTATCAACAAAGCGAAAATTGCCAGTACAGAAGTCATGGCATCGGTAATAACATGAAGATATGCCGCTTTTAGGTTGTGATCCTGATGGTGGTCATGGGAATGTGAATGACTATATTTATGCTTATCGTGGCTTTGCTCTGAGCCGCCAGATCTCAAAATAAATGCAGACACGATGTTAACGATCAAACCGATCACGGCAACAATGATTGCCTGATTAAAAAGGATACTGACAGGATTGATAATTCGTTCTATCGACTCAACGGCCATTGCCCCACCTGCAAGCAATAGAATTATTGCATTTGTGTATCCCCCCAGTACACCCACTTTGCCTGTACCAAAACTATAATTGGGATTATTTATATGCTTCCTTGCAAAAATATAGGCTGCCAATGTAATAAACAATGCAACTGCGTGTGTTCCCATGTGAATTCCATCGGATAATAGTGCCATTGAGCCGCTGATAATGCCTGCAATAATTTCTACAAACATTGTTAAGAGTGTTATGATGACCACAACCAAAGTAACTTTCTCGTTTTTCTGTGATTGTGGCGCCGGCTTGATTGTATTGCAATTGGATTTCATAATGTTAAATTGTCCTGTTTATTTTTCTTAACGTTTTCAGAAAGCCTGATGCTTCTTTTGGATTGAGCAGACTGATAATATCTTCAGCCAATTTGAGATGATATGCATGGTGTTCTTTGTGAACGGCTTCTCCTTTATCGGTCAACATAATATTGAACCCCCTGCCATCCTTGGGATCTTTTTGACGGCAGACATATTTTGTTTTTTCCAAACGATCTATCATTACAGTCAGCGTTCCCATGGTGACGCTCAATTTTTCCGCCAATGGTTTCATCCTTAGAGGGCCATCACTGCCGACAATCTCAATGGTGTGGTTTTGCTGGGGAGAAAGGCCAGTATTTTTAGAGATACCATGCTCCCAGGAAAACAGTTTTTCATAAAATTGAATTATTGTTTCGCTAAGTTGAGTAAGTTTTTCTTCTGTCATATTTTCTCCGATATTTAGTTTGATGATCAAACTATAAAGCAATCTATTTTGATAGTCAAATTAAAAAAATGAATTTGTTTATACAAATCACCGATGAAACTGGTGAATGGTACGATTCAACCAGCTTTAAGCAAGCCAATCTGAGGTTCCCTATATGGGTTCCGTTAAACATTTAGGGTAAATTCCCCACGAGAATTTAACACGAAAAATGGTTCTCCTGGTTAAATATCTCAGGGAATTTCCTTGTCCCAATAATTCTATACAATGTCAGAAGCCATTCTTCCAGATTAATTATACACATCCCATCTTGTAGGTATCCCCTGCAGATTCCATGGTTTTAAAATTAATAAAGAGCTTCAAAAAGGTGCTATTAAAGGTATACCCTATTTACTTGTGAGCGGCGGTGTGAAAATGTCATAAAACCCCTGGTTTAAAAATGTACTTTAAAAAAGGCTGGCAGATCATTATTTTTGAACTGCCAGCCAGGTCAAATTATAATTGTTTTTTCTCTTCTCTCATC
>JACNHV010000373.1 GCA_014383445.1 Candidatus Desulfobacula maris
AATAAGAATAAGCTATGATTTTTTTAAAATGGGTTATCCGCCCCTATCTTTATATCAAGTATTTTTTCCAGAAATTGACAAAAACAGGTTCCTTTGGAAAAGATCAGGCAGTTTATATTAAAACCCCCTATGAAAATATTGGAAATAGAATAAAAGACGGGTTGTACAAATACCATGTCAAACAATTCCATGAATCCTCCTGTTCCGTAGCCACCGTTGCATCTGTTGTAAATACCCTCCTTGACAAACAAGGTGTTTTGAACGGGCGTCCCTTTACCCAGCAGGACCTGCTTGAAAAGGTGAAAGCCGCGCACTGGAAAGAGCGCATGAGCGACAACGGGTATAAAGGTCGCAGGGGCCTTCCCCTTCAAACCCTGTATACGGTGGTAAAAGCCAGCCTGACAGCTTACAATATCCCTTGTGAATTGGTTGAAATGGTTCAGACCACAAGGGATGCTGTGAGATCAAAGGAGATCAAACAGGTGCTGCGCCATAGACTTGAACAATTTGAAAAAAAGGGTAATTGTCTGCTTATTTTACATTTTGATCAGGGCAGTTTTTTACCGGAACTTCACATCCCCCATATATCCCCTGTGGGCGGGTTTGATCCTGTGTCAGGGAAAGTCACTCTCCTTGATGTTGATTCGACCCAGACCTATCCCTATCAAATTTCTTTTGATACTTTCTATAAAGGCTTGTCATATAATTATAATTTCATGTTCAGGAAGTTCGGATATGCTGAAGGCGGTTATATTTTTATAAGGGTTTAATTCCAAAAAATGACGATAGCAATTATTCTTGTCTTAAGGACCACAAATTTTATAACTTGAACGAAATTGCTTGTCTTTTGCTCCATCTACTGCGTTGCACCAAAGGCCTAATACGTATAAGTATTAAACATTTGATGCGCCTTGTAGATGAACCAAAATCCTGCGCTATTTCTGCTCAATTTATTTCATTTGAGGTCCTAAGATATTAAAATCGGTTTATAATTTACTCAGCTTTCGGTCTTAAGTCCTTTATCTAAAACCTTTCGTATAGATTTTGCCAGTCTTGAAATCGACATTGGTTTCATAATATAGCCTGCCATCCCAAGTTTTTTGGCTTTTGCCTCATTAATGAATGAACTATGGCCAGTACAGAGGATGATAGGAATATCAGGTCTAATTTTCAATAATTTTTCAGACAATTGAGCACCGGTCATCCCGGGCATGGTCATATCCGTTATTACCAGATCAAAGTAATCAGGTTCTGACTGGAACAAATCCAGTGCTTCTCTAGGATTCTGACATGTTTTAACCTTGTAGCCAAGCCTTTTCAGCATTAATTTTCCCATAATCCTGATGGGTTCTTCGTCATCAACAAAAAGGATTGTTTCCGTACCACGGGTAAGTTCATCTATGGTATGAATTTCAACCTTGGGTTTTGCATCAACCACTGGGAATAGAAGAGTTATAGTGGTGCCTTTGCCAAGCCTGCTGTCAACCCAAATAGCACCATTATGGTTTTTGACAATGCCCTGCACAATGGACAGTCCCATGCCAGAATTTTTTTCATTGGTCGTAAAATAGGGGTCAAAGATTCGGTTGATGGTTTCAGGGTCTATTCCGGGGCCTTGGTCTCTTATAGTAATTTTTGCATATTTTCCCGCAACCAGGTCTGGAAAATTTTTTATGCTCCCGGCTTTAATGGTTGCCGGTTCAACTATGACTTCCAGGATACCGCCTGTTGCTTCCATTGCCAGTGAAGCATTGGCGCAAATGTTCATCATGGCCCTGTTGATTTGGATCGGATCTGCAAGGATCACCATATCATCATCTGTCAAGTGTTTTCGAATTTCTATGGTGGCCGGTATGGTTGATCGTAAAAAGTTGAGTGCGTTCTGAATAACGGTGACAGCGCCTATGGGTTCCAGTTTATGATCAGTCTTGTGGGTAAAATTGAGTAATTGTTTTATAATGCGGGATGCCCTGAGACTGGCAGATTTGATCTCTTCAAGTTTGCTATACGCAGGATTCCCTTTGGGGATTTCTCCAAGTGCCAGTTCAGTGTTCCCCAAAATTATATAGAGTATATTATTAAAATCATGGGCAATACCGCCCGTCAGGGTGGCGATGAATTCCATTTTTTGAGATTGGATTATTTGTTCCTGAAGTTTTGCAACTTTCCTTTCCGATAAAATTCTTTCAGTTATGTCCCGGCCCGTACCACTGATGAAAGGCTCACCATCTTTTGGTCGGACTAATACACTGCGGTATTCAATGTAGATCTTCTCACCATTTTTTTTGAAATAGATTGTCGTACCCTCTTTGTGTCCATGTTTCAAGAGAGGTTCCAGGTATTCACTTTTATAAGCAGGCACGAATTCAGGTTTCATAAAATCCGATGCCGACTTTCCGATTAATTCATCTTCTCTATGGCCGAAGGCTTTGCACATGGCAGGGTTAACGGAGGTGAAGCAGCCTTCAAAATCCTGGATATAAATGAGATCACTGATGCCATTAAACAGGTCGCGGAAACGCTGTTCTGATTTGATTAATCTGTCTTCAGTCTGTTTTTTCAGGGTCACATCTCTGGCAGCACCGGAGATTGCCACCACTTTACCAGAGGCATCCTTGACTGGAGATTCATCAATTTCAAGCAAAACAAAGGTACCATCCTTTTTTTTAAGCTCAAGCAAATAAGGTTTTTGCCGTTCGCCTGTTTTGATTACTTTCTCTGTAATTTCAATTCCCTTAAGGTTAATGGGGTTGTCGCTAGTCAGTTCTGTCCATTTTTTTTTCATTTCTTCAGGGGTATATCCAAGGATAGTCTTAGAAGTTGGACTCACGTAGGTTAACAAGTGCTTTGTATCATGGATGTAAAACAACTCATTGCTATGTTTGATTATTGTATGCAATTGGCTTTCACTTTTCTGCAGTTCCTCTTCGTTCTTTACAGCATTCCTTTCAGCCTCTTTTTCCAACTCTGAAATACGTTGTTTCAATTCTTCATAAGCTGCTTTTTCAACCATATTATAGCCCTTTAAAAATTGGAATGAACTTGATTATATCTCCCAAACACTTTCCATATCCTGATCAATTTCAATAAAAAACATACTTATATATATTTATATTGTTGTGAAATGCAAATAATAATTTATATTGAACTGATTGTACGAAATTTAAAGTTTGTTTTGTATATTGTGAATCATTTGGAACTAAAAGGGGTAGCTGCTTTATGAAAATCCTTCATACTTCAGACTGGCATATCGGCCGGTTGCTTTATGGCAGAAACCGGTATGATGACTTTTCAACATTCCTGAACTGGCTGGCAGAGTTGATAAACAAAGAAGGTATTTATGCCTTGCTGGTTGCAGGCGATATTTTTGACACCAGAACACCCAGTAACCGTGCACAGGAACTTTATTACAGATTCCTTTGCAAGGTTTCTGTATCATGCTGTCGCCATATTGTGATCATTGCAGGCAACCATGATTCCCCCTCTTTTCTCAGCGCCCCAAAAGAACTTTTGCTGGCTTTGAATGTTCATGTTGTCGGCGCCAGCTCTGAGAAGCCGGAAGATGAGGTCATTCTCCTTAAAGGCATTTCAGATGCTCCGGAAGCAATCGTGTGTGCAGTTCCCTATCTGCGGGATAGGGATGTCCGGATTGCAAAGGCTGGCGAAAGCATAGAAGACAAGAATAGCAAGCTCATTAAAGGCGTGCAAAGGCATTATGCTGATGTCTGTAGGGTGGCACAAGAAAAAAAGGAAAAATACGGTCAGATCCCTATTATTGGAATGGGACACCTTTTTACAGCTGGTGGTAAAACAATTGAAGGTGATGGTGTAAGAGAGCTTTATGTTGGCTCTCTGGCCCGTGTTGGCAAAGATATTTTTCCAGATATTATAGATTATTGGGCATTGGGGCATCTGCATGTCTCCCAGCGGGTTGGAAAATCTGACCATATCCGGTACTCGGGCTCACCAATACCCATGGGATTTGGAGAAGCAAAACAGGAAAAAAGTGTTGTAATAGTTGATTTCAAAATTTTTGGGAATCCGAATTTACCTGGTAATCCTCATCCTTTAAAAATTACACTTCATACTGTGCCCTGCTTTCAGGCTTTGGAAAGAATATCCGGTGGAATGGATGAGATAATTCAAAGTATAGATGAGCTGAAATCTAAAGACAGCAAAGCATGGCTGGAAATTGAATACACGGGTAGCAAGGTTGCCGGAAATTTGAGGGGGCTCATTCAAGAGGCCGTTGCACAAACAGGTATGGAAATTCTCCGGATAAAAAACAAGCGAATTATTGAACGGGTAATCAACCAGATTTTTGAAGAGGAAATGCTTGATGATCTGGATGTAATGGATGTCTTTAACCGCCTTCTGGATACTTATGAGGTGAAAGACGACGAACGGCCGGCGCTGATTCTGGCGCATAAAGAGATCATCACATATCTTAATGAAGAAGACACAAATGCAGTGTAGAGAAGGTGGCAATGAAAATTCTATCGCTTAGATTTAAAAACCTTAATTCACTTTATGGAGAATGGGTTATTGATTTCACAAAGCCCGAGTATGTCTTGGATGGGATATTTGTCATTACAGGTCCCACTGGTGCGGGCAAGTCAACTATTCTTGATGCCATGTGCCTTGCCCTTTACGGCAGAACACCCCGTTTAAAGTCCATTAATAAAACTGATAATGAGATCATGTCCCGGCAGACGGGTGAATGCTTTGCTGAAGTGACCTTTGAAACAAAGACAGGAGAGTTCCGGTGCCATTGGAGCCAGCAGAAAGCCCATCGAAAGATTGATGGTAATCTTACAGATTCAAGGCATGAAATATCAGATGGTAAAAACGGCAAGATCCTGGAGTCAAAAAAACGGGACGTTGCAGCAAGGATTGAACGAGAAACAGGAATGGATTTTGAAAGGTTTACCCGTTCCATGTTGCTGGCCCAGGGAGGGTTTGCAGCATTCCTTGCGGCTGCGGCAGACCAAAGAGCGCCAATACTTGAACAGATTACTGGCACCAAAATTTATAGTGAGATTTCAAAAGGTGTTCATAAACGCAAAACCATCGAAGATGACAAGCTAAAATTACTTAAGGCCCAAACTACGGGGATACCTGTTTTAAGTGATGAAGACGAAGTTGCCCTAAATCAGGAGCTTATTGGAAAGCAGAAGATTGAAAAGGAACTTGGCTCAAAAAATGATGAATTGGGAAAAGTCATTCTCTGGCTGATGGGGATGGATGCGCTGAAAGCTGAGCTGTCTGAAATCGAGAAGGAATCAAATGCTTTGTCAAATGATTTAAAAGCATTTGAGCCGGACAGAGCAAAATTGCACAAGGCAGAAAAGGCGGCAGAACTGGAAAGTGTTTATGCAACATTGCTGTCAAAAAGGCAGCAGCAACAGCTTGATCTTAAGGCTTTGGCAAACTCACAAGTTCTGGTTCCTGATCAGGAAAAAATACTGGAGTTAAAAAAGACAGATCTTAAGAAGGCTGAACAGGCTGTAATTAAATGCAAACAAGAACAAAAAATCGGACTTGAATTGATTAAAAAAGTTCGGGCGCTTGATCTTCATATCAAGGAGAAACTATCTGCTTTAAAAACTGCTGAGTCAGAGTGCCTAAAGATTAGAACCCAGGTTTTTGAAAAAAAAGAACTCCGGCAAAAAGTTGAATCCAGTCAAGCAACTGCGGGCAAAGAACTTTTGAGAATTGAAAATTATCTGTCTTCCAATGCACTTGATGCAGCTTTGGTTATTGAACTGACTGGAATAAATGAGCAGCTCAAAAATCTGGGGACAGCAGCAATAAATGTTTCAACTATCACCACCCAGGTTTTAGAACAAAAAAAACGCTTTAAAACAGATGCAGGACTGTATTTGAAGCAAGAAGTATTATGCACTACCCTTAAAAAAAATCATGATATCTCAAAAAAGCAGGTGTTACAGACAAAGGGCTTTATTTTAGAACTTCTGGGCAATCGCCTGCTTCAAGAGTATAGGGCCGAACATAATAGTCTTTTGCGTGAAATGGCCTACTTAAGAAAGATTGCAAATTTTGAAGAGGCACGTACAAAATTGGAGGATGACAAGCCATGCCCATTGTGCGGATCTCTGCATCACCCCTTTGCTGAAGGTAACGTCCCTGGAATGGATGAAACCGAAAAAAAGATCAATAAACTGTCCAGCCTGATTAAGAAAGCAGAACATCTGGAAAGTAAGCTGAAGGAAAATGAATCTGAAGAAAAAAAAGCAGACAATGCATTAGCGCAAGCAGAAAAAGAGCTTGTTCAGATTCAGCATAAAAAAGATGACACCCAGGCAAATATCCAACACTCTGAAAAAGAATTACAACTGGCCGTGGGTAAGGTTGCTGAATTGAAAACCAAACTTATCTTAAGCCTGGAACCATTTGGTGTCAAAGATATCCCGGATAAGAATTTGAATTCTATTTCAAAAGCTCTCTATCTTAGACAGAAAAACTGGCAGGAGTATCAAAAACAAAAATCTGAAATCGAAAAACAAACCATTGAGATTGCATCTGAGATAAAAACCATTGATGCCGTTTTAAAGACTCTTGATGAAACCCTCAGTGGAAAACAGACTCTTCTTGAAGATCATCAAAAGGAACTTGAAAAGTTGAGTTCTGCCCGTAAAGAGCTATATGGCCGGAAAAATCCGGATAAAGAAGAGGCGTATATAGAAGGGCGTGTTTTGGATGCTGAAAAATCTGAAAAAGCCGCAAGGAAGAGCCTGGATAAGATAAGACAGCAATTAAATGAATTAAAAACACGCATCGCTGCCTTAAAAGAAAACACAGCCGGAAGAAAGCCTGAACTGGATGATCTTGAGTCCTCTTTTGAGACCATTTGCAAAAAATCCGGGTTTGAAGATGAGCCGGAATTTATTTTGTTTCGACTCTCCTTTGATGAAAGAAGCAGATTAAATAAGAGGGCAAGAGCGTTAGACAATAAACAGACTGATATTCTAACCCGGAAAAAAGATCGGGAAACCAGGCTTTATAAGGAAACAGCCAAAAAGATGACTGAGGTATCACTTGATATCCTGAAACAGGAACAGACGGAAATCAGGAGAAGCCTGAAGATCCTTGGTGAGGAAGTTGGAGCCATAAAGCAGAAACTTTCAGATAATGCAGATGCAAAAGAAAGACTTAAACAGAAAATAGTATTGATAGATGCCCAGAAAACAGAATGCACAAGATGGGATGCCCTGCATTCTTTAATCGGTTCTGCAGACGGGAAAAAATATAGAAATTTTGCCCAGGGGATCACCTTTGAATTAATGGTATCCCACGCAAACAGGCAGCTTGAAAAAATGTCAGATCGATATTTGCTAATCCGGGATGAAAAACAACCATTGGAATTGAACATTGTGGATGATTACCAGGCAGGGGAAATTCGATCCACAAAGAACCTTTCAGGTGGCGAAAGCTTTATCGTCAGCCTGTCTCTTGCACTGGGATTGTCCAATATGGCCAGCCGAAATGTTCAGGTGGATTCGCTATTTCTTGATGAAGGCTTTGGCACCTTAGATGCAGAAGCTTTGGAAACGGCTTTGGAAGCACTTTCCGGACTCCATCAGAAAGGAAAATTGATTGGTGTTATTTCCCATGTTTCTGCGCTGAAAGAAAGAATCAGTACTCAAATAAATATCATGCCTCTGTCCGGAGGTAAAAGCAGTATCACAGGCCCGGGATGCAAAACCTTGCAGATCTGACCCAACAATTTTAATAGTGGATTGGGCCGAAATTTTGTTTGACTTTCCATGGTAATCATGAATACATCACAGTAAATTATGTGATTAACAAGCCGAATATGTAACTTAAGAGCGGATTATGCATTTGGCATAAAAAATTCAATGTGGCCGGAAATTAAAAAATGAAAACCATACAATACTTTGAATATACAAGGCAAAGACCTGATCGCATAAAAATTAAAGACGAATGGATTTATTTTGTGATACAATATCCAGAAAAGATTGAAATTCAGACCGATGGCCGGATCAGAAAATGGGCAAAGATACAGGAAATTGATAAATATCTCCGGGTGATCTTATTGGAGGATGGGGGGACGATTCACAACGCCTTTTTTGATAGATCTTTTAAGGAGGATTAATGTATGAAAGTAAAATATTTTTCTGATACAGACACAGCTCATATGGAATTTACGGATAAAAATGTCTATGAAACAAAAGAGATAAGTGAAAATATCTATATAGACATTGATGAAAAAGGCAATATCGTGAACATGACAGTCGAACACGCAAAAGCTAATGCAGGACTGTGGGAATTTTCATATCAAGAAATGTCTCATCAAGCTGTATAAAATGCCGAAATCAGCTTGGAAAAGGATGCTCATAACGCTACATTTCATTCGCACCTTGTAAGATAGACGTTGGTCGGTCAAATTATTCTATAAAAAAGGGGCTGTTTCCGCAGGTAGATGGGAAACAGCCCCTTTTTTTAGAACAAGGAGGTTATAACTCTATACTCTTTCAAATATGGCTGCAGCGCCCATGCCGCCGCCAATGCACATGGAAACAATACCATATTTCCCATTAACTTCTTTGAGGTTGGCAAGACAGGTGGCTGTCAGCTTTGCACCAGTGCATCCCAAGGGATGGCCCAGGGCAATAGCTCCCCCGTGAATATTGATTCTGTCCATATACTTTTCAATGCCCAGTTCCCTGATGCAGTAAAGGGCCTGGGAAGCAAAAGCTTCATTGATTTCATAAATATCAATATCATCAATGGAAAGCCCTGCCTGCTCAAGAACTTTTGGAATGGCATAAAGTGGCCCTACGCCCATTTCATCGGATTTGCATCCTATGGTTGCATAGGAAACAAGTTTTGCAATGGGTTCAAGACCTAATTCATCACATTTTTCTTTTGATGCAATAATGGTTGCAGCTGCCCCATCCGTTGTCTGGGAAGAGTTCCCGGCTGTGACACTGCCCGTGGCTGAAAAAACCGCTCTAAGTTTTCCAAGTCCTTCAGCAGTAGATACCCTGATACCATCATCGTGTTCAACAATGAATGTTTCTTTCTTGTAGGTGCTGTCTTCCTGTTTGACGTATTTTGTGGCGGGCGTGGGAACGATTTCAGTAAAAAGACCGTTATCTCTTGCTTTTGCAGCTTTTGCCTGGGAATTTGCCGCAAACTTATCCTGATCTTCCCGGGATACATTGTACCGGGAGGCGACATTTTCTGCCGTAATGCCCATGGAAATATACATTTCCGGGTTGGTTTTAGAAAATTCAGGATGAGGCCGTGGATGGTTTCCTCCCATGGGAACAAAGGTCATGGATTCAAGACCCGCACCCATGGTCACGTCTGCCCAGCCCACCTGAACTCTTGCAGATGCAAGTGCGATGGCTTCAAGACCTGATGCGCAGAACCTGTTAACGGTTGCGCCAGATACCTTGTCGGGAAATCCAGCCATTTTAACGGCAATTCTGCCGATGTTGAGGCCCTGTTCCCCTTCAGGGAAGGAACAGCCGATTATGACATCATCAAGATGTTCGGGTTCAAGGTTTTTAGTTTTTTCAACGGCTGATTTCATGATAAAACTTATCAAATCTTCAGGCCTTGTCTGGTTAAAAAGACCTCTTTTTTGTTTGCAGCCAGGGGTTCTGACCGATTGTACAATATATGCGTCTCTCATGATTTATGTTCTCCTCTAGTTTCTGAGTGGTTTGCCTGTTTTAAGCATGTGATCAATTCTGGCAATGGTTTTTTCTTCTTTGCAGAAGTCAACAAAGGCTTCTCTTTCAAGTTTCAGGATAGTGTCTTCATCAACTGTACTACCCACATTTACAGCACCACCACTCATCACATAGGCAATTCGTTTAGCAAGGAATGCATCATAATCACTCATGAATTTACCATTGAGCATGTTGAAGATTTCCGCATTCACCATTCCCTGACCTGCATCTCCCATGACAATAAGGGGCTGTCTGGCCGGGGGTACATATCCATCGTCAACCATTTTAAGGACCTCTTTTTTGGCTTCACCGATGAGGTTGTCGCGGTTGAAGACGATTCTGTCAGCCTGGCCAAGAAAACCATTACCCATTGCCTGGGCTGCAGACATGGAAACGGCGGCCATTCCGATTTTCATAAAGGCGGGAACAAATAATTTTGCCAGATCAGTATCTTTTGCTGTTTTTGCCGGCATGGCATTGATATATTTTTTCCACAGGTTCATGCACCCCCCGCCAGCAGGAAGAAGGCCTACACCGATTTCCACAAGCCCCATATAAAGTTCAGCATGGGCAACGATCCGGTCTGCTCCCAGACAGGTTTCGCATCCACCGGCAAGGGTCATGCCATAGGGTGCTGCCACCACGGGGAAGGCACAGTACTTGGTTCTCTGGACGCCTGCCTGGCCTTTTTTTATCAAGGCGTCTATTTCAGCAGATTTTTTATCATGGCTGAGCTTTGAAATAAGGCTCAGATCAGCCCCGGCGGAAAATGCTCCAGGCATTCCGCCTGCTTCATTCCCGATGACAAGTCCGACCCCGTTTTTATCCACATAATCAAGGGCTTCATCAATGGCATCAATGATTTCACCATTCAGGGAATTCATTTTTGTATGGAATTCTATACAGAAGACATCATCCCCGATGTCCACAAGACTGGCTGAACTATTACCCATAACAGTCTTATTGTTGCCTTTGGCTGCAGCAATGGAAACCATGTTTTTACTGACAGGCACTTCTTTATAGGAAGCAGAAGCAAAATCGTAATAATATTTGATGCCATTTTCAAGTTTGTAAAAACAGGTGTTGCCTTGTGCCAGCATCTCTTTCACGTTGGCTGGAACATTAAATCCTTGTTTTTCCATCCTTTCAACAGCTTCTTTAACACCATAGGCATCCCATGCTTCAAAGGGGCCCATTTCAAAATTGTATCCCCATTTCATGGCGTTATCGATTTCAACTATGGTATCGGCAATTTCAGGAACCCTGTTGGCAGCATACAAAAAATTGTTGGCAGCCATTTTCCAGGCAAATTTAGCACCCTTATCATCTCCTTTTAGAACGCAGTCAATTTTTTCTTTTAGTGTGGATTTTTTCTTAGCTTCATCAATACAGGGGAAAGTGGGTCTTACCAGGTCTTCATATTCCATGGTGGAGGGATTTAAGACTTTTCTGAGTTTTTTCCATTCAGGGGTCAGTTCTGTTTTATAAAAGCCTCCCTGGGTTTTGTTGCCCAGAAGATTTTTTTCAGCCATTTTATTGATAAATTCAGGCATCAGAAGAGTATCCCGCTGTTCATCGTCCGGGCAGAGTTCATAGGAGTTTTTGCAGACATTAATCATGGTGTCCAGACCGACAAGGTCAGTGGTTTTGAAAATGGCAGTTCTAGGACGGCCAAGGGCAGGGCCAAAGATCGCATCTACTTCAGCAAAGGTCATGTCACTTTCAACCATGGCTTTCATGACGGCCGCGATCCCCTGGATGCCGATGCGGTTGCCCACAAAGTTGGGGGTGTCTTTTGCCCAGACAATACCTTTGCCCAGGTTTTTCTCACCAAAGGCTGCAATAAATTCAAGAATTTCAGGAAGAGTATCTGCACCCGGAATCAGCTCTAAAAGGTGCATATAGCGAACTGGGTTGAAAAAATGGGTTCCCATGAAATGCTCTTTGAAATCTTTTGAAAAGCCCTCACAAATATCCTGCAGAGGGATACCAGAAGTATTTGTGGTTACAATGGAACCAGGTTTTCTGACCTTTTCGACTTTTGTGAAAAGAGCTCTTTTAATGCCAAGATTTTCAACAACAACTTCAATGATCCAGTCGCAGTCAGCCAAAGTCTCAAAGTCATCTTCAAGGTTTCCAATGGCAATGAGCCCAGCATCTTTTTTGTTGAAAAATAAAGATGGGCTTGAAGCCAGTGCCGAATCAAGGCCTGCTTTTACAATTCGGTTGCGGGCAGTGGGATCATTTTTTTCTTCGTCTTTTAAATCAAATGGAACAATATCCAAAAGCTGCACCTTTACGCCGGCCCCGGCAAGAAGGGCAGAAATACCGCCTCCCATGATTCCGGACCCGATCACTGCCGCCTTTCTGATTTTTCTTATCATGATTTCCTCCTAGATAGTTCAAGGGTTATTTAATATTTATGAATGAGTATTCATTTTTGATTACCAAATAATCCACATGACTGTCAAGAAAAATTATTGAGAAAAAACCATGGGGTGATCAGAAAAATTTTCATTCAATTTCAAACTGTTATATATATTGATTCTTTAAAGATTATTACAGCGGTGCCAAACTATAAAAAATGGAAAATTTCATGAATACTCATTCATGAAGAGGATTTCAAGTTCCTTGTAAATCACAGAGGGTTCTGATATTATGTTGCTTTAATTTTTTCAGTGTATTTATGAATCGGAGTTGTTTGATGGCGTTAAAAGGCCCAAAGGTTAAATTTTCTGAAATTCTGAACATTGACTCATTGACGGGTTTTATTTCAGACCTCCAGAGGGAATCAGGCGATATCCCCTGGCATATAGATGGTAAAACAGATCCATGGGACCTTGTTGAAACAATCATGGGATTGAATATTGGAAAGCATTTTGATGAAAGTTACCGGGCCTTTGAGTGGCTGAAAAGAATGCAGAATCCTGATGGGTCATGGTATTCTTCGTATATCAATGGAATTCCAGAGGACCGAACCTGTGAAACCCATATGGCTGCTTATATTTCAGTGGGGCTTTTTCATACCTGGTTGATGAATAAAGACACCCTTTTCCTTGAGTATTACTGGTCCACAATGGAAAAAGGGATTAATTATGCCATAAGCCTTCAGAGGGAAACAGGCGAAATATACTGGGCTAAAAGCCCGGAAGGCAAAGTTGATCCCATGTCTCTTCTGTCAGGAGCAAGTTCCATTTTCATGAGTTTAAAATGTGGTCTGGCCGTTGCAGGCATTCTTGGAAAACGAAAAAGTTCATGGGAAATTTCTTTTGACAAACTGGGTAAATCCATCCGGGAAAATATCCATTTTTATAATGTAAGCAAATCCAGATTTTCCATGTATTGGTTTTACCCAATTTTAAGCGGGGCTTTGACAGGAGAAAAGGCAAACAATAGAATCGAAAAATACTGGAATAAATATGTTATAGACGGTCAGGGGGTAAGATGCGTGTCTGATCAACCCTGGGTGACCATTGCTGAGACATCTGAGCTTGTCCTTGCCCTGTATGGTATGGGATATATTGAAAAAGCAAAGCATGTATTCTCCTGGATCCAGGACAGGATTTATGAAGATAACACTTTCTGGTGCGGGTATACCTATCCTGACATGGTGATCTGGCCGGAAGAAAAAATATCATGGACCAATGCAGTGGTCCTTCTGGCAGCAGACGCAATCTATTCTTTTACACCGGCATCAGGCCTTTTTTGCCACAGTTCATGGGATGGATTTATTTATAGGGATCTTGTCAATTGATAAAAGATTATCGACCCTATTATATTAAAAAAGCATGGTACAGGCTCCTGCATCTGTATATCCGCCACAGACTTTCCCCTCAATTGACATCCCTTGGAAAACATGCCTTTATTGTAAAGCCCTGGCACATTGAAATATTTGGTGGGCCCGTCAGCATTGGGAACAATATTACCCTTTTGGGATGTGCTGATAAAAAGACCCGGTTGACGGTGTGGTCTGATACAAAAGATATTTCAGGAATCATAATAGGTGATCATGTTCTGATTTCCCCGGGAGTCAGAATCAGTGCAGCCAACTCCATATCCATTGCCGACTCCTGCATGCTGGCAAGCCATGTTTATATTACGGATTCAGATTGGCACGGCATTTATGACAGGTCAATGCCACCCAGAGAGAAAAGCTTTGTTGTGCTTGAGGAAAATGTATGGGTTGGGGACAGTTCAATTATCTGTAAAGGCGTGACTATTGGTAAAAACAGTATTATAGGTGCGGGATCAGTGGTCACTTCAGATATACCTGCCAATGTGATTGCAGCTGGAAATCCTGCTAAAATTATTAAACAACTGGACCCGGATAAATCCATCATCACACGTAAGGACAGGTTTTCAGATACGGATGATCTAAAGATCACACGTAACCTGAAGGTCACAAGTAAAATGACCATACAGGCCTTTGAGGACGCAGAAAAAGAATTGCTTAAAGGAAATACCTTGTTGGGATGGATCAGGTCATGGCTTTTTCCTGAAAAGAAGAATTGATTCACAGGAATTATTCAAATTCAAATTCAAATTAAAAGAGCAGCAGACAGGGAAATAATAGAGAGCAGGGTTGAGAGAATAATTGCAGCTGAGGCCAGCTGGGTATCAGAGTTCAACTGGGCTGAAAGAATATATATGGATGTTGCCGTGGGCAGGGTGAAAAAAATCATTCCAGCTTTGAATGGGATTCCCGTGATGGAAAATGATTTTAAAAGGAAAAATCCAATTAGCGGCAGTATCAATAGTTTTACCAAGGATGCAATAAAAGAAATTTTTGTGTTATGTTTGAGACCTTTAAGGGTTAAGGCACTACCAATGGAAATCAGGGCCAGGGGCATCGTAACAGCGGTCATGAGGGTAAATGTGTTATCAATGAAGACAGGAAAAGAAAGCTGGAACCTGGAAAAAACAAGTCCTGCAACACACCCCAGGATCAAGGGATTTGAAATCAGCGCCTTTAACAGATACTTAAAATGCTGCCCAGGGCTTCCCTTTTGCCCGGAGTACCAGATCAATGTTGAAACGGCAAGAACGTTTATAATGGGGATGGCAAATCCGATGAGGATACCAAAGTATCTGATACCTGATTCTCCAAGGGTATTGATGACTATGGCCATGCCAATATAGGTGTTAAACCTAAAACAGGCCTGGGAAAAGGTGCCTGCCTGAAAACTTGAGATGTTGAACAGCTGAATCACTGCAAGACTTAATAAATAAACAATGATCACTGCCAGAATGGAGGCCAGGCATAAATTAACACTGATTCCCTTGTCCGGAGCTGAGCTTCCGATTTTCCAGAACAGCATGACAGGGAAAAAAATATAATAGACAAGCTTGTCTGAGGTTTTTAAAAAAGTGTCATTGGTAATGTTAAAGTGTTTTAGGAGGTTTCCAAGCAAAAGCAGGGCAAATATCGGGAATATGGCATTCAGGACGATCATTGCCTTAAAATATGGGAGTATGGATTTTTTTGCAAATGAATTATTTATTTTTATATTAAAGCAACAACGCAAAGAGCAAGTAAGCATTGCCTGGTGCCAATGATATTTTTAAGGAGATCTGTATGATTTGATGACCTGAATGTCCATGGTGCTGCCCATGTTGATAATGATATTTTGA
>JACNHV010000284.1 GCA_014383445.1 Candidatus Desulfobacula maris
TATAACAATAGGAATGAAGGTTTTTCCAGGGCAAATAATGCTGCATCCGAGTCTGCCACAGGGAAATGGCTCTTTTTTTTAAACAGCGATATTGTCTTTGTAAATGATGTTACGTCAAATTTGATCGAATATATGGATAAAAATCCATCAACTGGTATTATTGGACCAAAATTTCTGAATCAGGATGGTACCCATCAGGTTTCATGCAGGAATTTTCCTAATATTTTATTGGGTTTCTGGCATTTTTTCCCTTTTTTAAGGGTTTTCCTGTTCAAAGAAGCGGTTAAGTATTATCAGAAGCAACGGGACTATGAAAAGATTCAGACTGTTGATACTGTTTCTGCAGGGGCCATGATGATTTCACAAGAACTGTTTAAACAAATAGGGCGGTTTGATGAGTTCAGTTTCATGTATGCTGAAGATGCCGATATCTGCAGGAGAGTTAGAGATTCAAGCAGGGATGTTATTTATTGTCCAAAAGCACAACTGGTTCATTATGGAGGCCAGAGCACTAAATTAAACAGTTATATGGCAATATGGTCCTATTATTTTGCTTTTTATAATCTGTACAAAAAATATTATTTTAAGAATTTTGCGTTTTTAATAAAACCTTTCTTTTTTATCAGAGCGGTTTTTGCCGTTATTGGTTTATTTTTTAAAGAAGATAAAAGAGTAACATGGAATAATAAATAATT
This sequence comes from Candidatus Desulfobacula maris, assembly GCA_014383445.1. Classification (GTDB taxonomy): domain Bacteria; phylum Desulfobacterota; class Desulfobacteria; order Desulfobacterales; family Desulfobacteraceae; genus Desulfobacula; species Desulfobacula maris. The sequence goes on from JACNHV010000284.1 coordinate 696, forward strand.
TTTAAAGAGTGTATTTATATGAAAGTAGTGAGATTTGAGTTTTGAGTAGTGAGAAAAAACCATCAGTCTATCCCCCCTCACATCTCATATCTCACATCTCATTACTCTTTCATTTTTTGTTGTGCCCGCAAGGGCATGGGTGTTAGTGATGAATATTTTATTAACTGGTGGTACTGGTTTGATTGGGAGAGCCTTATATCCTTTGCTGCGGGAGAAGGGATATCGTGTAAAATGTGCTCTCCGAAAAAAAAATGATGGTAAAATTATCAGGGAAGAAGATGTTTTTTATTATCAAAATCTTGATGAAAATACGGATTGGTCACTTGCATTAAATAACATTGATATAGTTATTCATCTTGCAGCCCAGGTGCCTGTTGAAACAAAAGAGAATGCTAATTCATATAATAAATTTTTCAGGGTTAATTTTAAAGGCACTAAAAGGCTGGCGCAACAGGCTGCTCAAATGAATATAAAGCGGTTCATATTTATCAGCACCATTGGAGTCCTTGGTACATCAGATTTAAAAACTCCTTTAACGGAAAAAAGCAAAGAAAACCCCAATAATAATTATGCCATTTCAAAGCAAATGGCAGAACATGCTATTATTTCGATAGGAGACCAGACTGATATGGAAGTGGTTATTTTAAGGCCTCCATTAGTGTATGGTCCCTATGTTAAAGCTAATTTTTTAAAACTTCTTGATTGTGTTTACAGGGGTATTCCTCTGCCTTTTGCCGGAGTAAAAAATCAACGAAATTTCATTGCTCTTGAGAATGTAATTCAAGCTATTTTGGCCTGTGTCGTTCATAAAAAAACAGTTAATGGAATTTTTATCATAAGTGATGAAGAATACATATCAACAAGGGATCTTATCCAGAAAATATCCAATGCAATGGGTAAGCCCCCAAGAGTTTTTTATTTTCCCATCTTTGTTGCTAAATTTTTCTTAACTATGATAGGGAAAAAGAGTCTATATAATAAATTGTGGGGCTCTTTAAGGGTTGAATCCAAAAAAATTAAAGAGCAAATAGGCTGGACACCAAAGATTGGCATGGATGAAGGGATACAAAAAACAGTTGATTGGTACCTTAGGACTCGCTCAAAAATAAAAGAATAAATTTGCTGAAATCTGACTTTTTTCGAGTCCATTATTGTTGCCTTGCAAAATTTATGATATATTGCTGTATATTTTGGATGTCTTTAATATAAATTTATTTAGAGAATTATTGCCATGACAAAAAAAAAAGAAAATCTATTGAGGCTCTGCCGGATTGGTTTGCTGGCAGCAATTTTTTTAGTAATTTTTATACCTGGGGCCGTTGAATCAGACTCTAACACTCCCGGGATTCCGGGAATCTCCCAACTGGGTGATCCCTGGTATGATGAAAGACCTGTAACAGAAGATCTGCTTTTCCCACAGTCTGTTTATCTCTTTGATTATGGCAACCCCACGGCTGCTGAACAGGCTCACCTGGAAGTCCTTAACCGGGCCCGGCTGAATCCTGTTGCTGAAGCAGCCCTCCTGGGCATTGATCTTTTTGAAGGGGTGCCCGCCGGAGAGATTTCCGGACTTCCTGTACAGCCTTTGGTGTTAAATGCAAAATTGATCCAGGCAGCACGGCTTCACTCCAAGGATATGATTGACCAGGATTATTTTGCCCATTATTCCCTGGACGGGAAAAGCCCTTTTGACCGGATGGAGGATGCTGGATATCAATACTCTACTGCTGGTGAGAATTTAGCGCTTATCGGGTCTACCGGTCCTATTGATGAAGTGGCCACAGTTCTTGAACTCCATGACAACCTGTTCATTGATGAAGATTATCCAGACAGAGGGCACAGGGTAAATATATTAAAAGAAGACTTTAAAGAAGTCGGGGTCGGAGTGGCATTTGGTGATTATCAAGGCTATTCCTATACTTACATGTTGACTTGCGACTTTGGAACAGACCTGCAATTTTCAGGTTCTTATATACTTGGGGTCGTTTATGATGATAAAGATGGGGACAATTTTTATGATGCAGGAGAAGGGATCAGCAATGTATCAATAGAACTTGAAGGGACTGGCAATTCCACTACCACGGCAACTGCCGGCGGCTATGGGATTCCGGTCACTGCCGGTACTTATTCGGTAAAGGCAACTTTTTCAGACGGGTCCATTGCCCAACAGCAGGTCGTCGTCAACAATGAAAACAAGAAAATCGATTTTATAAAATCTGCTGCCAGCAATTCCTGGTATTATGATCTGGATGGTGACGGTTATGGTGACCCTAATACCTCAACTTTAGCAGTTTCTCAACCATCAGGTTATGTTTCAAATAATTCTGACTGTAATGATAATGATTCAACTATTCATCCAGGTGCCACAGAAATCGCCGGAGATGGTATTGACCAGGATTGTGATGGCAGTGATTTGGCAGCGGCAGTATCAGCACCGGCACCGCTTGAACAAATCTCCCTGCTGGCTCCTACGGATAATGAAACAATCAGTTTTGGTACTTCTGGTGGTAAAGTCACATTCTCCTTCAGCAAAACAGCCAATGCAGCCAAATACATACTCCATCTTGATTTGAATGATATTTTAAATGATATTTCATTTGCAATTCCTGTAGAACTTATTCCGCCAGGTGTCGCAAGCAGCAATCCCCTGGGCGGCACAACCAGTTCAACCCCAGGATTTTCCGAGACTTTCATCGGTATGGTCTATGAACTGGCCCTGGATACAGCCACCTGGGATGTTATGGCATTATATGATATTAAATGGGGTGTTGAAGCCTATGACAGTGCCGGATCATTAATAGGTTCAAGCTTTGAAGGCTCTGTGGCTGCAAAATATATTAACAGCCTTAAATTCATTGCCAGTAATTCCATTGCAATGACAAGTCCGACTCTTGGAGAAGAATTAAGCCAGACAGGTTTGGCCCCTGCATTCCAATGGGATTCTTATCAGGGGGTTAGTACCTACACACTGATACTTGCTCACATGGGTTCATTGGGGTTTGATAGTGTTATTACCCAGGATAATCTTACCTTGAACCTGTTTCCAATGGGTGATTCAACATGGCAGACAATGCCAGCAGGTACCTGGTATTGGACGGTTTTTGGCTATAATGCAATGGGAAGTCAGACACCATCAGGTTTTACAATATTTGACTTTGATGTAACTCAATAATATCAATTAAAGATTTGTTCAAAGGCAGGGTCAGAAATGGCCCTGCTTCCAGAGTATTAAACACCTTAGGGCTCACTCCAAAATTAATTACCAATTTTGGAGTGAGCCCTTAACAGGTCTTTATAAGAGTGATTAATTTTGAGGCCGTGACCTGCAGGCAATAATTTGTTTCTACTTTTTTACGGCCCTGCCTGCCCATTTTTTGTCTGAGTTCCTTATCTTCAGAAAGCATAGTAAGAGCTTTCACCCATTCTTTTTCAGATTCAACCAGAAAACCATTTTTTCCATGATCAATAATTTCAATGTTTGCCCCAACTGCCGAAGCAACAACAGGCTTCCCGCAGGCCATGTACTGGATCAGCTTGTAGCCGCATTTACCGAGAGTCCATGGTTCATCCGGCAAAGGCATTATGCCCACGTCAAAATTTCTTATACCTTCTGCTTCAGTTTCTTCTGACCAGGGATAGTCTTTCACAGGAACATCTTTCATGTGCAGGGGACCGGCTCCAATGGTTACAAGGCAGGCTTTATTATTTCTGCACAACTCCATTAATGCAGGCTTGACATGATATAAGTACTGAGCTGTAGCAGGAGACCCGATCCATCCGATTGAAAATGTTTTATTCTGGTGCAGATTGTCAATGGAGTACCTGTCAAGGTCAATAACAGTAGGGATGCTCTCAACTCTTTTTGCCCCGGCCATTACAGACCGTTTTGCAAGATAATCATTGCCCGCAATAACAAGTGCTGCTCCCTGCATGATCCGATCAATTTTTTGTCCCAGGATTTTTTTTAACAGGTTATTTTCAAGCATGTCGTAACGATGAAAAACAGCATCGTCATAATCAACAATATATTTAATACCAACTGCAGCAAGACATTCTTCCACCCATGAAGGAAGCCATGGGAAGAGCTCTTTTTCAATCCACAATAAATCATACTTATGGCAATTCAACACCCTTAAAAGCCTGGAAAAATATTTGTGGACTATGTTTGTTTTTTTTTTCTTCCTGCCGGCGTAAAGATCTGCCAGATATGAATCATCCAGAAGTGGAGCCACATCTATCTTAAATCCATATTCTTTTAAAATCGGAAGATATTGATATGACCGAAGCCTGCTGCTGGCACCCATTCTGCAATATCTGCTGAGCAATAATATTTTCATTTCCCGCAAAAAACCTTACACTTTTTTATTTTTGTCAGGTATTTTTTTCATAATATACTTTATTTCATAGCATGGAATAAGATAACAGAAAAATTCTTCATACAATTCCTTTAAATAAGTATTTAGATTAAAAAACAGCTGGAAGATTTTTTTAAATCCCCACCTGAAATAAAAAGGTCTTGGAGACTTGAATATCAATCCCACATTCTGAAGTTTAAAACGGATCGTTTTCTGATAATGGGGAATAGTCCTTGAAAAAATATCATCCTGTGAAAAATATGAAAAACTGTAAAGGCCAAAAGGATTCAAATGGGTATAATCAGAATAAAAATATGGGTTTGAAAAATGAGGGACAACAACAACAAAAAGACCCTCATCAACAAGAACCCTTGCAACCTCCTGAACAAGTTTTCCCACATCCTCGGCATGCTCAAAAAAATGGTAGGAATAGACAGCAGAAATTCTATTATCCGGTATTTTTCTTAATACTTCATAAACATCCCCCTGGATATCAACACTCTCGTATTCAAGCATATCGATCCCGACAGCATCTTTATGGCGCTTGCGATTTCCGCAGCCAAGTTCCAGGCTGATATCTCCTGGATTATTAATATTTTTTAGAATATTATTTTTATCTTTGATTTCCATATTTTCAACACTTTTGCTTTTATAATTTCTTTTTCCCCTGAGTTTATAATATAAAACCAGACAGATGACAGATATAAAGGTAGAAAGAGACAGATAAAAAAACTCTTTTGGAACAGCCCGGACATTATTAATGCAAGGATATATGCTGCAGACGTCAATCCAATTACTATAAATATCCGGATGCTCTGTTCATTTTTTTTCCCCAGCATCTTCATGGCGATATAAAACATAATTGCTGAATCAACAGCAAGCCGTCCGGTCCAGGCAATAGAAGCACCTTTTATGCCATATTCATTTGTCAAAAGAAAAAGAACACCTATGTAAAACGGAATTTCAATAAGATGAATTTTCGCTGTTATATCAGGCCTGCCAGCCCCTTGTATCAATGCATAGGGAACCTGTCCAAGACAAAGAAACAAAACACCCAAAGAAAGAACCTGCATGATCACAAAGCTTTTTTCCGCAAATTCAGGACCAAGCCAGATATTCAGTCCTTCATAGGATAAAATAACAATTAATAATGAAAGGGGGAAAATTATAATAAACACATATTTTACACCTTTGGCAAAAAGTCTGGCCGCACTATTTTTGTCCTGGCCATAAACTAAAGAAAAGGCAGGAAAAAAGACAGCCATCATGGCACCTGACACAAGCGTTAATTTTGTTACAACCTCACTGGGTGTCGCGTAATACGCAACCGCAGCAACAGAAATGATCCCGCTGATAAAAAAGCGATCTATATAAATCATGACCGGACTTATTATATTTGTAATGGTCATCCACCCGCCAAATTTTACAAGGACACCTGCCATTTTGTTCTCAAACGCGATTTTTTTACCAAGGGAGGGAACAATGTGAAAGCAGAAAACAGCCTGAACAATGCATGCCAGCATCCGCCCGAAAAGTATCAGGGCAACAATATGGAAAAGACTGATAGTAAAAGGTAGAACCAGTACGGGTGCAAGAAAAGTAAAAATACCAAGGGGTATGCGAACGGTATTTGTCAGGTCAAACCGCTGGTGAGCATCAAGTATGCCCCGAAGAGCGATGCTGAGTACAATAATCGGTACAAATACTGCGATAAGATAAAAAGCATCCAGGGTTTCCTTTTGCAAATCCAATGGGATATTCAGCAATCCTTTCACAAGCCAGGGCAGCAATACTGCAGTAAGCCCACCGACTACAAGGCCTATAAAACACATAATAGACAAACCAGTCCATATAAGTGGCGGGATCTCATTTTCTAGACCTGCACCGAGGTTTTCTGCAACCAGTTTTATTAATGCCCTGCCCAATCCAAGATCAAAAAGGCCGATATAACTGATCAAAACCCATACAAGGGTCAACACACCAAATCGTTCAGCCCCAAGACCCTTAATAAGTATGGGAATTGCTATCAGTGCAACAAGAAGAGGAGTTCCATAACCGATTAGATTCAGGATAGTATTACGGGCAAGTATTCTTCCCTGGATCAGATCTTTGGTGTTTTCTGGTTTTTTATCTGTCACTTTCCATAATTCTTTCTTTTTTCCGATATGCACACCCGGTTCTGTCAAGTTTTTCAATTTTATGTCTTTCCTGCAGAAAATTTGACTGTACATGTTCTTAATAGGGAAAACAAGATCCAGACTCACTCAGGGACATATTATCTTGTCCTTAATCGCATATGAGTCTTTACTGCTTTTGGCATACTCACCCAAATCCTTGAAAAAAGCATGGTTGCATGGTAATTATGCTTTGATTCTGGTGAAACTTAAGTTTATCAATATCATTTTTTGAATATATTAATGTATCAGGCATGGACAGATCACTATGGCCATAAACAGGAAAATTCTTTTTTTTGTAACAGAGGACTGGTATTTTTTTTCCCATCGGCTTCATATTGCCAAGGCATTAAAAGAAGATGGATTTGAGGTGATCCTTCTTACGCGGGTTCATCAGCATAAGAAAATTATTGAAAATCAGGGGATCAGGGTAATTCCCATTGATCTTAAACGGGAAAGCCGAAATCTGTTTCAGGAGATAAAAACTATTTTTAAAGTTGCAGGGGTTTATAAAAAAGAAAAACCGCATCTGGTGCATCATGTGGCTGCAAAACCGATATTGTATGGATCTATTGCTGCCAGAGTTGCAAGTATCCCCCTGTATGTAAATGCTTTTGCAGGTCTTGGATTTGTCTTCCTGCAAAAAAAAGAGTTAAAATCAATTCTGGTTCGATGGATTTTTATTCTGGCATACCGATTTATTTTCCATTCAAAGGCAGCATATGCCATCTTTCAAAATCCTGAAGATAAATGCCTGTTTGAATCATTGAAGATAGTGAAGAAGAATAGATCGACTCTGATTAGAGGCTCTGGTGTCGATATATCGCACTACAGATTTTTTAAAGAACCTGAAGGCAGGGTAACCATTCTTCTGGGTGCAAGAATGCTCTGGGACAAGGGGATCGGTGAACTGGTTCAAGCTGTGAAAATCCTTCAGGAGAAAAAAATAATCTTCCGAGTGCTCCTGGCCGGTATCCCTGATCCTGCCAATCCAAATTCAGTTGATGGACAGACACTTCAAAAATGGCATAATCAGGGGATTATTGAGTGGATCGGTTATCAGGAAGATATGGCCCAGGTATTGTCCCGGGTACATATTGCAACACTTCCTTCATACGGGGAAGGGGTTCCTAAATTTTTGATTGAAGCAGCCGCATGCGGACGTCCCATTGTCACAACAGATGTTCCAGGATGCAGAGAAATTGTTCACCATAATAAAAATGGCATACTTGTACCGGTCAGAAACTATTATGCTCTTGCCGATTCGTTATTAAAGCTGATAAAAGATTCTGAGCTCAGGGAAAAAATGGGAGCCTGTGGCAGAGCCATGGTCATCAAATCGTTTTCTGAGAAAATAGTGGCTGAGAAAACCATGGCCTTTTATAAAACAATATGGAATAAAAAAGTATGGAGATGAACCATATTTTTTATTATTTGAATGGTATTGTTTTTGCGTTTTTGTTATATGCGGTTAGCAGTATACTTTTTATTGGTTTATCCAATAAAATTCGAAAAAAGGTTTAAAGTTCAATGAAAATTAGAATATCCAGAAATCTATACATCATTTTGGCAATAGATGTCATTCTTTTGTTGGTTTCTTTTTATGTAGCTCATTTGATTCGATTTGATTTTATGATTCCTGAATGGGCCATGGAGAAATTTTACAATATGCTGCCCTATGTCTTGCTGGCAAAAATATTTAGTTTTTATTTTTTTGATCTATATAGAGGCATGTGGCGATATACCAGCTTGAATGATTTATTGAATGTTGTAAAAGCATCAACAATAGCCGAGTTAATTGTTATTGTCATTGTTTTATATGTGAATCGATTTGAAGATGTTTCAAGATCTGTATTTATTATTGATTGGTGTCTGACGTTGATTTTTATTGCTGCGTTAAGAGTTGTGACGCGATTGGCTTTTGAGCAGTTTACCGAAAATATAAGTTTTCAGGATTTAAAAGAAGCAATCTTGAACATATTTAAACTCAGATCAAGATCTAGCAAGGGAGTCATTATCATTGGAGCCGGGGATTGTGGAGAGAAAATTTGTCGTGAAATTCGTGAAGACGCTTCACTCAACTATCACGTAGAAGGCTTTTTGGATGATGATCTTTCAAAAATCGGAAGGAAAATACATGGTATTTCTGTGCTGGATAAAATTGATGGTCTCTCTCATGCAGTCAAGTCGACGGAAGCAATGGAGGCTATCATTGCCATCCCTTCGTTGAAGGTCGAAAAGATGAGACAGATTGTCAATATTTGTAGAGAAGCAGATATTGTCTTTAAAACCGTTCCAAGCATAGGAGAGCTGATAAACGGCAAAGTCACAATAAATTTGATAAGAGATGTTGAATACAGGGATCTTTTAGGGCGGGAACCGGTTAATCTTGAAAAGGAGAAGATTGGTCGTTATCTGGGAAAAAAGAAAGTCCTTGTAACAGGTGGAGGCGGTTCCATCGGCCGGGAATTGTGCAAACAAATATGTAAGTTTTATCCTGAAAAAATAATCCTTTTTGAAAGGGCAGAAACCCCATTATATGAGATTGACCTGGAGCTGAGAAAAGATTTCCCTTATATTGAAATACTTCCTGTTCTAGGAGATATCCAGAATAAAGATGAAATTGAATCAATTTTTAAAAAATATGAACCAGATATTATCTTTCACGCTGCAGCATATAAACATGTTCCCATGTTAGAGCAGCATCCCTGGAAGGCTGTGGAGAACAACATTATCGGGACAGAAAATCTTGTTGATATTGCCCTGCGATTTCAAAGTGAGAAATTTGTATTGATCTCAACGGACAAGGCCGTGAATCCAGCAAATGTTATGGGAGCCAGCAAACGAATTGCAGAAATGATCCTTCAACATACTAGTTTGAAAAAAGATGTAAAAACAAGTTTCATAACAGTACGATTTGGAAATGTTATTGGGAGTGCCGGCAGTGTTATTCCTCTCTTTAAAAAACAGATCAAGCAGGGGGGCCCTGTGACTGTAACCCATCCAGATATAATTCGTTATTTTATGCTCATTCCTGAGGCCTGCCAGCTTATTCTTCAAGCAGGTGCAATGGGAAAAGGCGGTGAAATATATGTGCTTGAAATGGGGAAACCTGTAAATATCAGTGATATGGCCAAGGATTTGATTCGGTTCTCTGGCTTTGAACCGGATGGTGATATTAAAATCAAATATATCGGGCTTCGGCCGGGTGAAAAACTCTATGAAGAGCTTATCACCGAAGATGAATTTGTAGTCCCAACAAGCCATGCGAAAATTATGGTTCTCAATAGTGAGAATAGTAATCTTGAAAAGCTGAATCCTTTTCTTAATCAATTAAAGCAATTTACCGCAGACCAGTCGGACAAAGAAGAAATAAAACGTATGTTGAAAAAAATAGTGCCAGAGTATCAACATAACGATTCATAGCAGTTTTATCAAAAAATATTCAAATTTCCTGTATTTTTTTTCAAAATTCAGGGTTTACCCTAATTGAAAATCCCAATCTATTTATATATAGTCCTATCCATTGTATTGAATCTCTTCTCTATGAAAATTTATGTTCTCTGCGTAGATTTCTAAATTTTTAAAATTTTGTACCGCCCAGAAAAGATCCTGGGAATCAGGGGGGCCTTTTTTAACAAATTTAATAAAGGAGTTAAAAATGAAAAAAATACACAAGATTTCTATTGCATTATTTATCAGTTTGTTGTTCCTAAGTTTTTGTCTACCAGTTATGGCGGTCAGCGGAAAAATAAATATTAACACAGCAACAAAAGAAGAACTTGTGACACTGAAGGGCGTTGGAGATATAATTGCTGACAGGATCATAGAATATCGCAAAGCGACTCCATTTGAAACACCGGAAGATATAATTAAGGTAAAAGGAGTGGCTCAGAAGATTTTTGATGCCAATAAGGAATTGATAATAGTTAAAGATGAATAAAAATAAAGACTCAGATCAAGTCCCCCTGATTCCCAATCTTTAAAAACCAATCATCAAAAACCAATCATCAAAAACTTATTGCTTGATATAGGGTATTTTAGTATTATTGTCTGAACCATGCTGTAATGCACAGCATGGTTTTTTTATGATCATGGATTTTAAAAAGGAGAATCTGGATTTGGACGTCTCTAAACTATATTCAAGAAAATCGTTTGGAATTATTACCCTGTTTGTGGTGTTGATTAGTGCGATTATAAATGTTGGGCTTTATTTTGGCATTAACTGGCTGTCTGCAAATCTTTCAAAAGATGCAGGAAATGAAATTGCGGCCAGGAATATTTCCTGGGCCGTGAATAATTTAGAACTGATATCCCATAATTTTTATTTATGGGTGGTGCCGGCTATAACAGGGGCTTTTTTATTGTGCGGGTGGCTGTTATGGATTATTTTAAGGCTTTCAATGGGAAAAGCGCTTACACAGGGGAAATTTCAAACACCAGACGCTTCATTTAAAAAAAAATCCAAAAAAGATTTTGTGGATCAGAAAATAGAGCAGGACCGCAAAAGACGGCTATTCCTGCATAGTTTGTCCATACTGCAAAGGGATGGGAGGCTGTTAGATTTTTTTGATGAAGATTTAAGCCTGTATGATGATGGACAGATTGGCGCTGCAGTACGAAGTATCCAGGAAGACTGCAAAAAAACCATAAAAAAATATATTGATGCAAAACCAGTGCTGGAGGCTGAAGAAGGTGAAATTGTCCGGATTGAACCCGGTTTTGATATTGATGCTATAAATCTTGTGGGCAATGTTTCAGGAGAGCCTCCCTTTGAGGGTATTTTGAAACACAGGGGATGGAAAGCAGGGAAAAAAGAAATCCCCAAACTGTCCGACATCCAGGATTCCGGGATTATTATTCCTGCAGAAGTTGAAATACAATAAGTGGGGTCAAAATTTGAGTGGACTCAGGCATGTGTTATTGAGAATTAACCCAGCCCAACTAACCCATATTCCATGGCTGGCACTACAAATTATGAAAGAGATGTGAGATGTGAGGAAAGCTAAACAAATGATTTTTTCTCACTACTCAAAACTCATATCTCAATACTTTCATATATAGGAGAGATATTGGATTTTCAAGATAAACAATATGTTATTGGTATTGATCTGGGAACAACAAATTGTGCTGTTTCCTATGTGGATATGGTTGCTTTAAAGGATGAAAAATCAACGGGGAAAAAACATGTTGAAAAAAAAGATCTGGTTAAAGTCTTTAATGTTCCCCAGTTAACAGGGCACGGAGAGTTTACAAAGAGTCGGGTTTTGCCCTCCTTTTTATATATTCCGGGTAAATATGATATTTCAGAACAAGTGTTGAAGCACCCGTGGAAAAAAAGGCAGGATCTTTTTGTCGGCAGTTTTGCCCGGGATCATGGTTCTAAAATACCGTCCCGGCTGGTATCTTCTGCAAAAAGCTGGCTGTGCAATGATCAGGCTGACAGACGAGCCAAAATACTGCCCTGGGGATCTGAAGGCTTTGAACGAGTATCTCCTGTCACTGCTACATCAGAATATCTGCTGCACATCAGAAATGCATGGAATCATTTTGTAAAGGATGAGGATAAATTCCTTGAAAATCAATTTGTGGTGATCACAGTTCCGGCATCCTTTAATGAAGCGGCAAGGGATTTAACCATGGAGGCCGTTGAAAAAGCAGGATTCTCCTCTTCCATAATCCTTCTTGAAGAACCTCTGGCAGCATTTTACAGCTGGTTGATCATTCATGAAGATGACTGGCAAAACAATGTAAAACCAGATGACCTGATTCTGGTCTGCGATGTTGGTGGAGGCACAACGGATTTCAGTTTAATTGTCCTTAAAGAATCAGAAGGCACTCCCAGGTTTGAACGGATTGCCGTGGGAGATCATTTGATCCTTGGAGGGGATAATATTGATCTGGCTTTGGCCAGAAAAGTTGCGTCAAAGTTTAAATCAGGCACTCAATTAACGGCAGATAAGTGGAAGACCCTGTGCCATCGATGCCGCGAAGCCAAGGAAAAAATACTTGAGAACAAAGAACCTTTAGTCAGGATAACAATCAAAGGTGAAGGCAGGTCTTTGATTGCAGGTACCCTTGCCGCAGATCTGACAAAACAGGAGGTTGAAGCCATATTGCTGGATGATTTTTATCCCTATGTTGAATCCATGGAAAGCTTGAGCATTGACAAGGGCAAAGAGATCACTGATTTTGGCCTTGTCTTTGAAAAAGACTCTGCTATTACCCGGCATATCATCAGGTTTCTGGAACATCACAGACTAAATGTCCAGAAAAATCTTTTAAAAGATCCCATGCCTGATTTTATTTTGTTTAATGGGGGAACACTTAAACCAGTTCTTGCCCAGGAAAGGATCAGAAAAGCCATTGGAAAATGGTTTAAGTCAACAGATTCAACGCTGCCCCAGATTCTTGAAAATCCGAATCCTGAACTGTCTGTAGGGATTGGCGCCTCATATTATGGCCTGGTAAAACAGGGACAAGGGGTGAAAGTGGGTTCCGGCAGTCCCCGAAGCTATTATATAGGGGTTACCATTAAAGAAGAAAATGCTGCAAAAGCTATGTGTGTGGTGGAAAGGGGGCTGGATGAGGGTTCTTTTATTGATCTTGCCCAAATGAAATATGAGGTCAGGGCAAATGAACCCGTCAGCTTTGACATTTTTCATTCAAGTTATCGATCCGGGGATATAGCGGGCAGGTTGGTTAACATTGATGATTCATTTTCTTCCATGGCACCGCTTAAGACCATTATCCGATTCGGTAAAAGCGGTGAGAAAAAAATGATTCCCGTGAGTATCGGGGCGGAATATACTGAAATGGGTACGCTTTTAATGTATTGTCATTCCGGGGTCAGTGACCATAAATGGAAATTGCAGTTCCAGTTGAGGGATCAGCAGACAGGGATCGCGTGTGAAGATGCAGAGGTTTATGATGATGGGATGATAACAGATGCCTGTCACAGGGTTCACCAGATATTTACGGATGAATCTGATAAAGATGATGCACTGAATATCATTGCCAGGCAGATTGAAGAATCCATTGACCGGAAAAAAGCAGACTGGCCATTGTCTTTTTTGCGGGTCATTGCCGATAAACTAATTGAACTTGAGCACACAAGAGCCTTTTCGCCTGCCCATGAAGCAAGATGGCTTAACCTGACAGGGTTCTGCATACGTCCAGGGTTTGGAGATGCATTTGATTATGAGCGGGCAAAAAAAATGTGGAAGATCTATCTTGGCGGCATACAGTTTGAAAAAACAATCCAGAACAGGCTTGAATGGTGGGTTTTTATCCGAAGAATAGCTGCAGGTCTGGGAGCTGGCCAGCAACGCCAGCTGTTTCAGGATATGTTTCCCCTGTTAATAAAGGGTAAAAATACCCGTTATAAATTGTCTCCCCAGGAGCAGATAGAGTTGTGGATGGCACTGGGCAATATGGAAAGACTTCTGGTCAAGGATAAAGTGGTGCTGGGAAAAGCGCTTCTGCCCTTATTAAAACCCGGGAAAAATCAGGTCAACCTTTTCTGGACACTTTCCAGGTTGGGAGCAAGGCAATTGTTATATGGTTCTGTTGACCGGGTGGTGCCATCAAAAGAGGTGATGAAATGGATAAAACCGGTCATGAAAAAAAAATGGCAGAACAATGATCCCGTTGAAACAATGGTTGCTCAGATAGCAAGAAAAACAGGAGATAGAACAAGGGATATGGAGCCGGAAGAGATCATGAGAATTACCACCTGGCTGCAAACGAGAAAGGCTAAAAATTCTGTTGTCAGGATGGTGAATGAACGAGTGGATATGGCGGCAAAAGAAAAGAATGAGCAGTTTGGAGAAAAACTGCCCTTGGGTCTTGTTTTAAGATAATGGAAAATATTTATTTAAAATAAATGAAATAGTGTTTGACAAAAAAAAGAAATTCATATATCTTGTGTGGGTTCTTTAGAAGTTAAGAATATGGATTTTTTGATCTTTGAAAATTGGTCAGTGAGAAATTTGAAGAGCTAAGTCTAAAACAAGACTTTAAAGAGTTTAGTAAGAACAAAGGATAAAACTGGAGAGTTTGATCCTGGCTCAGAATGAACGCTGGCGGCGTGCTTAACACAT
>JACNHV010000023.1 GCA_014383445.1 Candidatus Desulfobacula maris
TTATTTCATTCAACAATTTTTCATTGGATTGTTTAAGGTCTGCCGTTCGTTCCTTTATTGTATTTTCTAAATTGTCATGGGTTTTTTGCAGACTCGTTTCCGCCTGTTTGCGTTCAAGGATATTTTCGCTGGTTTTAAATATTATGAGCAGGACTATTATCATAAGACCCAATGCAATTCCAAACAGGATCAAACGAATACGTGCCAGAAGATTATCCAGGTTTTCTTTCCTTTGGGTGATGTCGTAGTAGATCTCAAATGCTCCTGTGAAAGAGCCGCTGGAAATCATGGGCACATATATTTCCGCCACATCAGCTGTTACAATTCGTCCCTCTAAAGTTCTGGTGTTTTTATTGACTATTTTTGTAAAAATATTTCCTTTGGCAACAATATTATAAAAATAGTCATGTTTATTTATTTTTCCGATATCCTCTGGAGCAGTGGAAAATATAATTTCACCCTGTTTTGAAAAGATCTTGAGTTTTTCCAGTAAAAAGTCATGTTTGAGTATATCAATCTCATGGATGATCTTTTTTGAAAAAGAATCTTTTGTCAACTCAGCCGTATCTTTTTTAATGAGATTTTTCAAGTGTGATGCCGTTCGTTCTGCCTCATCTTCCGTGATTTTCACAAACTGGCTGCTAAAGGATGGGATAATGGCAAAAACACCATACAGGGGAAATATTAAAGCAACAGCCAGACTTGTTATGAGCAGGTTTCGCAATAAAGGTGTTTTTAAGATGTTGGACACAATTTGTGATGTTTTTGCCGTCATTTCAAAACCTTTCAAGTTTAAGAAATAAACCTGTACTGATTACCTGTATCAGTTTTAATGAATTTAAGATCAATTTTTATTTTTATCTTTTCATAGGCTGGTCTTTTTGCCATATTAAATCCTTTTTAAAACTTGGTATTAGCTTGATTTTCTTATTGTAACTTGGCATATCCATTTTAATAAAAGTCACATTATTATATATTGTTAAGCAAGGCAAATAAATTTTCATAAATAAAAATCTAAACTGGATAGGAGGCACCATGTTAACAAAAGCATTTATTCCGTACAAAGGATATTACAGTACCCCGTTTGTAAGGTGGCAGGGCAGTCTTGCAAATGAGAACTCCATTACACTTGGGGCTCAAACCTCAAAAAGATGGCTTGAAACAAAGGATATTGACCCAAAGATTTTTGATTACCTCATGCTGGGGGTTACCATTGGACAGCCCGCACTTTTTTACGGCGGTCCCTGGGCATCAGCACTTATAGGTTCTACCCAAACAGCCGGTCTCCTCATAAGCCAGGCCTGTTCAACCTCAACCACAGGTATATTCCAGGCTGCCATGGGTGTGGAAAATGGGGCCTATGAAACGGTTTATAATCTTTATACGGATCGCTGTTCCAACGGACCCCACACAATCTGGCCAAATCCCAAAGGTCCGGGCGGCCAGGTTATTTCAGAAAACTGGGTCATGGATCATTTTGGCAATGACCCATGGGCGGGCGGCGCAATGATCCAGACTGCGGAAAATGTCATAAAAATGGCTGGAATTACCCGGGAAGAGTGTGATACAAACGCCTTAAGAAGGTATGCACAATATCAAGATTCCCTGGCCAATGACAGAGAATTTCAAAAACGATACATGTTTCCAATTGAAATCAGGGTGTCAAAGAAAAAAACCATCCAGATTGATTCAGATGAAGGTATCATGGAAACCACGGCAGAAGGCCTTAAAGGACTCAGGCCAGTCCTGCCGGATGGCAAACTGACATTCGGCTCCCAGACCCATCCGGCTGACGGTCATTGTGCACTCATTGTCACAGACCGGGAAAAAGCAAAAGAATTGAGTGCTGACCCAGGTATTGAAATCCAGGTCATATCATTTGGCCATGCAAGGGTTAAAAAAGCGCACATGCCAATGGCGCCAGTACCGGCTGCCCAGATGGCTCTGGAAAAAGCCGGACTTGCAGTTGAGGATGTTAAAGTGATCAAAACCCATAACCCATTTGCTGCCAATGATATATATATGTCAAAGCAGATGAATCTTGATATCAATACCTTTAATAATTATGGAAGTTCATTGATATTTGGACATCCCCAGGCCCCAACAGCCGGCCGGTCCATTATTGAAGGAATTGAGGAGGCTGCCATGCTGGGCGGCGGATATGTTCTTTTTACAGGTTGTGCTGCCGGGGATACTTCAGCCGCACTTGTACTTAAAGTCGGATAACACTCCTGGGGCCGGGGCGTAAGGCCCCGGACCTTTTTAAGAAACAAAAAAAGAACACTAAATATATTTGGGAAATTATCAAAGATTTCCCTTCTGATCTGTTGCAGTTTTTAAAACCAGCATGGTCAGGCGTGAAACACAGATCAACTCGTTTTTTTCGTTTTCAATGGAAATATCCCATACCTGGGTTGTTTTGCCCAGATGAACCGGTTTTACCACACCTTTTACCCGTCCTTTGGTAACACTTTTTATGTGGTTGGCCTTTATTTCCAGACCCACACTGTAGTGGGACTCATCAAGTGCCAAATAGGATGCAGTGCTGCCCAGGGTTTCTGCCAGGACCACGGAGGCCCCTCCGTGCAGGATACCAAGGGGCTGTTTGGTCCTTTTGTCCACGGGCATGGATGCGCTTAAAAAATCTTCACCCTTTTCCAGAAATTTTATGCCCACATTTTCAACAAGTGTTTCCTTTGCAAAGTCATTAATATCTTCAATTTTAAATTCTTTTTTCCAGATTTTTACCATTTTTTACCCTTCTGAAGGACTTTCATCCTTTTCTAAATATTACCATACAGGTTCTAATGCATTTTAGCTTACTGCTTTTCTATTCATCCAGTACTTTTCTGATTATTTTTGCCAGGTCATTTTTGGAGAAAGGCTTTTGAACAAAGTGCACCCCCTCATCCAGAACACCGTGATGGGCAATGGCATTGGCAGTGTATCCGGACATGAATATGTACTTGAGATCAGGAAAAAGGGATTGCAAATGTTCTGACAGTT
>JACNHV010000286.1 GCA_014383445.1 Candidatus Desulfobacula maris
GAAGATGTGGAAACTCTGAACCAGAAGGCTGCCAAAGGCAGATATGATATCACCAAGTTGTCTTTTGCCGCCCTTGGCAGCCTTGGGGACAAATATGCCCTGCTGAGGACAGGTTCTGCATTGGGGATGGGCTGCGGTCCTTTGGTCATCTCTCTTCCAGGGCGATCCATAGACGACAAAAACAAACCCATAGTTGCTGTACCGGGATTAGGAACCACTGGCTACCATCTTTTCAGGTTTTATATGGATGATCTCTTCGCTGGTATAGACCCGATAATTATTCCCATGCCTTTCGAAAAAATCATGCTGTCCGTCATGGAAAAAAAGGCTGACTTTGGTGTGATTATCCATGAGGGGCGGTTTGTTTATCACACCATGGGTCTTGAATTAAAAGCAGATCTGGGGCTCTGGTGGGAAGAAAAAACATCTTTACCCATTCCACTGGGTTGCATTGCCATTAAACGCGATATTGATCCTGGTATTGCCTGTGACATCCAGAACCTGATCAGACAAAGCATTGACCATGCCTTTTTGCATCCTTCCATGGCCTATGACTATATCCAGGCCTATGCCCAGGAGCTGGATGAAGATGTCATCCAGCAGCATATCAGGCTTTATGTAAATGATTTTTCAAAAGATATCGGGGAAAATGGAGAAGCTGCCATCACATCATTCTTTGAAAAAGCCTGGGCTTCCGGATTGATTGAAAAATCCAGGCATCCTCTGTTTGCCTGCTGACATGATGGACAAAATATTCATGAAAAAGGATTTTTTCAACACAATTGCCAGAACCATCTTTGATTTTGGAATGTTTCAAAATAAAGACAGTATCCTGGTGGCCGTATCAGGCGGACCGGATTCTGTTGCACTGGTGTTGTCCCTGTTGCGCCTTAAAGAAAATTATGGCATAACCATGGCAATTGCCCACTTGAACCATATGCTTAGGCAAGAGGAATCCATAAGGGATGAAGCCTTTGTAAAAATGCTTGCAGACAAACTTGATCTGCCGTTTTTTAATGAACAAAAAGATGTAACAGCTTATGCCAGAAAACATCGCCTATCCATTGAAGAAGCCGGCCGAAAGGTCAGGTATCATTTTTTTAACCAGGTTGCCAAAAACCATGGATACACAAAAATTGCCACGGGCCACAACAAAGATGACAATACAGAACTGGTATTGATGAACCTGTTAAGGGGAGCCGGTCCCAAAGGGCTTTGCGGCATACCGCCCATCAGGGACGGCAGATATATCAGGCCCTTGATCCGGGTGTCTAAACTCAGTATCCTTGATTTTTTAAAAAATGAAGACCAGGCATATATGGTTGATTCTTCAAACACTGATATGGCGTATTTAAGAAATAAAATCAGATACAAACTGATTCCTTATCTTCAGGCAGAATACAATCCAAAAATTACGGACAGTCTGGACAGGCTGAGCAATATATTAAAACAGGAAGAAGACTTCTGGGAAATTGAAACCCAAAAAACATATCTTTCCTGTTTGATCAAATCAGAAACATCCAGCCTTGTGTTTTCAAAACCTGAAATGACAAACCTTCACCCGGCTCTTTTAAACCGGGTACTTAGAAAGGCACTTCAAAAGATCAAAAAAGATTTAAAGCGCATTTCCCATGCCCATATAAATGATATTATTGAATTTTGTTTTAATGCGCCCTCGGGCATCAGCCTGGATTTGCCCGGTCAAATAAGGGTCTACAAAACCAGGGACTTCATTGTGATTAAAAAAGAAAAAAAACCTTTAAGGGAAATCGGAAAAAAAGAGAAACAATTAAGACAAAAGGCTAAGGAAAAACAAGGCAAGGGAAGCTAAAAATTTTTCTTGTATATTCAGATTTCATGTTTATATATTAGTAAGTTTTGAAGAACAAAAGCCGTTAGTAAGTTAAGAACCGGGGCCTTAAAAAAAGAAATCAGGCTAACTTTCGACTTAACAATAGATTGGGTTTATAAAAAAAGAGAGGAATAATCTTGAATCAATTTTACAAAAATATTTCACTGTGGCTGGTAATAGTTCTAATGATGGTCATGCTCTACAATATCTTTAATCAGCAACAGGTGGGACAGGTAGAGGTCGGATATTCACAATTCCTTGCAATGGTTGAAGACGGACGTATCCAGAATGTGGTGATCCAGGGTAAGGATTTATATTTAACGGATACAAGCGGTGCAAGGTATAAAAGCTTTGCACCGGATGATGGTGATCTGATCAGTTTCCTGCGTTCCAAAGAGGTTACCATAAAAGCCAAACCCCCGGCTGAAAATTCCTGGCTTATGTCCATCCTTGTTTCCTGGCTGCCCATGATTGTCCTCATTGGTGTGTGGATCTTTTTTATGCGCCAGATGCAGGGAGGTGCCGGTGGCGGAAAAGCCATGTCTTTTGGGAAAAGTCGTGCAAGGCTTATGGATGACAAAAAAGAAAAAGTTACCTTTGCTAATGTTCAGGGAATTGATGAAGCCAAAGAAGAATTGACCGAGGTAGTGGATTTTTTAAAAAACCCTGCCAAATATACGCGGCTTGGCGGACGGATCCCAAAAGGTGTTTTGCTGGTGGGAAATCCCGGAACTGGAAAGACCCTTTTATCAAGGGCTGTTGCCGGTGAAGCAGGAGTACCGTTTTTTACAATCAGCGGGTCTGATTTTGTTGAAATGTTTGTGGGTGTCGGCGCTTCAAGGGTAAGGGATCTTTTTGCCCAGGGCAAAAAAAACGCGCCCTGTATTATATTTATTGATGAAATTGATGCCGTGGGACGGCAGAGAGGTGCAGGTTTAGGCGGAGGACATGATGAAAGAGAACAGACCTTGAACCAGCTTCTTGTTGAAATGGACGGTTTTGAATCCAATGAGGGTGTTATCCTCATGGCAGCCACCAATAGGCCGGACGTTCTTGATCCTGCCTTGCTTCGTCCTGGACGCTTCGACCGCCAGGTTGTGGTGGACATGCCCGATATTAAAGGCCGCGAAGGTATTTTAAGAGTTCACATGAAAAAAACTCCCCTGGCAAATGATGTGGATCCAGTAATACTGGCAAAAGGCACTCCTGGATTTACTGGTGCAGACCTTGAAAACCTTGTGAATGAAGCAGCCCTCCTGGCTGCCAAACGTGACCATGAAAAACTGAGCATGAAAGATTTTGAAGACTCAAAAGACAAGGTTTATATGGGACTTGAAAGAAAATCCAAGGTAATAAAGGAAGAAGAAAAGAAAACAACGGCTTATCATGAAGGGGGACATGCCCTAGTGGCAAGGTTCCTGCCATATACGGATGCTGTCAATAAGATTACCATTATTCCCAGGGGAAGAGCTGCCGGAGTTACCTGGTTTCTTCCGGAAGAAGGGGATTTCAAATATAAGGATCAGCTTGAAAATGAGCTTGCCATTGCCTTTGGCGGCCGGGTGGCTGAAGAAATCATTTTTAAAAGAATCAGCACTGGTGCATCCAATGATATCAAACAGGCCACCAAGCTTGCCAACAAAATGGTCAGGTCTTTTGGAATGAGCGATAACCTGGCACTCCTTTCCTATGAGGACCATGATGATAATATTTTCATCGGCCGGGAAATGACCCAGGCCAAAGGCTATTCTGAAGAAACAGCCAGAAAAATTGATGCTGAAGTTGCCTTGATCATTGACCGGTCATACAAGGCTGCACATAAGGTTCTTAAAGAAAATACAGATATTCTTCACGCATTAACAGACCTGCTCATTGAAAAAGAAACAGTTCTGGGATCAGAACTGGATGATCTGATAGCATCCATGCGCCCTGATTTTGATTTTTTCGGCAAACAAAATCTAAACATTCCACCTGTACACCCTGCTGAATCTAAAGATCAGAAAAAATCCGCCAAAGATGACAAGGACAGCAGTGAGGATGCGCCAAAAAGTTCTGATCATCAGGACCCGTCTGAAGCCGATGACCAAACTTCAGATGACACAAAGACATCAGACCCTGAGTAAAGGAAGAGCATGCAGCCCTGTACCCTTGATTTCAAAGGATTCCGCCTTGAATTAGGCCCTGAAACCTGCATTATGGGAATTTTAAATACCACCCCGGATTCCTTTTCCGACGGTGGAAAATTCAATTCCCTTGAAGCAGCCGTACACCAGGGTATCAAACTGGCTGAAGACGGAGCACATATCCTGGATATCGGCGGAGAATCAACAAGGCCCTTTGCAACACCAGTGTCAGAGCAGGAAGAACTTGACCGGGTTATACCGGTCATTGAAAACCTTTTTAAACGCATTGATATCCCTATTTCCATTGATACAATAAAATCAGGTGTTGCTAAAGAGGCCCTCAATGCCGGGGCTTCCATCATTAATGATATATCGGCCTTTGAAAAAGATCCTGCCATGGCTGACCTTGCTGCTCAAAGACAAGTGCCAGTGGTGTTGATGCACATGAAGGGAACACCTGAGACCATGCAGGTGAATCCCGGCTATGATGATTTATTGTTTGAAATAACAAGTTATCTTGCATCACGGGCAGAATATGCCATGGAAAAAGGCATAAAAAAGAACCATATCATTCTTGATCCTGGAATCGGTTTTGGTAAAACTATTGAACATAATCTGGTCCTCATTAACCATCTTGAAAAAATTTGCGCTCTTGGTTACCCTGTTCTTGTGGGGCCGTCGCGAAAATCTTTTATTCAGAATATCCTGACCAAAAAGGAGAAAGCCCGGGTAGGAGCGGATCACATAAAGACAGAATATGGCAGTTTGGCGGCTGTTGCAGCCTCCATTCTAAATGGTGCCCATATTGTCAGGGTCCATGATGTTGAACGTGTCAAATCCTTTACTAATATCATAGATTCGATCAAGAATGCTTAAATTTAAGCCTTATTGCAATGCCTTGATATTTTTATTGGTATTAATTGTTTTTGGTTTTTCGGGTTGTACCACAGAGCCGGTTGAGACAGACCTACTGCTTCCCGTGGACTTTTCCAATGTACCGGAAAATTTGGTCCTTACAAGTTTTCATACTGATAAAATTGAAATCAGAATCCAGGCTCATCCGAACTTGATTGAACTTATCAACAAAAAAAATATCCACTATCCCGTGGATCTCTACACTGACCTTGAATTTGATCCTGCAGGCGATTCTGACTCCATTGAACCGGGTTCGTATTTGTTCCCCGTGGAGGAAAAACGAATCCCCATGGATCGTGGCATTAAAATTTTAAGTATTAAACCATCCTATCTCAGCGTTCAGCTGGAAAAAAAGATAAGAAAAACCTTTAAAATAACGGTACCCTATATTGGAACGTCTGCCAAGGGACATATTGCCCTGGACGCTGCTACAGAACCTGCCAGTGTAGAGTTGATCGGTGCTGCCTCCTTGATTCAATCCATCAAAGAATTAAAGACAAAGCCCATTGATATCACAAATGTAAATGAAAGTTTCAAAAAAAAGATCCCTCTGGATCTGGAAAACCCATCTATTATTTCATCTTCAGACCCTATTATCATTGTAAGCGTTCCGGTTCAGCAGCAGCGGATTTCAAAAACAATTGAAAATATTCCCATCCAGATATGGAATTCCACATTAAAGGTCAATATTGAACCTTCAAAAATAAATATCCGGATTAAAGGACCTTTTGAGACATTAAGCAATAAAAAAATTACAGATCAAATCTATTCATTTATTGACCTGAAGGGACTTGGGCCGGGTGTGTATGCCAGGCATGCCTATATTAACATACCATGGGACCTGATAATGACAGATGCAGCCCCACAGGTGTTTACTATAAAAATAGAATAAAGGAGAAACTTAATGCTTCTTGTAATTGACGTGGGAAACACAAATACCGTTATGGGAGTATATGACGGCGACATACTCAAACATGACTGGAGAATCAGGACAATTCGAGACTCAACTGCTGATGAATTCAATGTACTTGCCACGGCACTTTTTTCATATAAAGGAGTTGATCCTGAAGATATTAAAACGGCTGCTATTTCATCTGTTGTTCCTTCATCAGTTCCTATCCTGAATGCATTCTGTGAAAAGTATCTTGGCTTAACACCTTTATGGATAAGTGCGGACTCAGTTAAAAAACTGATGCCGATTCTCTATAATAACCCCAATGAAGTGGGGGCTGACAGGATCGTTAATGCTGTTGCCGCCTTTTATAAGTATAAAACCGCTCTTATTATCATCGATTTTGGAACAGCCACCACTTTTGATGTTATCTCTGAAAATGGGGAATACCTGGGCGGGGCCATTGTGCCGGGTATCATGATTTCTGCGGAAGCGCTCTTCCAAAAAGCTTCCAAGCTGGCCAGGGTGGAAATATTCCAGACACCTGAAAAGGTCATTGGCAAAGATACCATTGAAAGCATTAAGTCCGGCATTATTTATGGAACGGCCTCCATGGTGGACGGGATGATCGAAAAAATGACAAAAGAAATGGATACTCAACCCCGTGTAATTGCCACGGGCGGGCTTGCTCCATTGATATTCAAGATTTCCAACACTATTGAAAAAGTAGAGCCGTCCCTGACCCTTGAAGGGTTAAGACTCATCTATAACCAAATTTGAAGCAATTAAGCCATTCAATGGGTCCTGAAATAAAAAAGACCCTTGTTCTGTCTCTTCCCATTGTTGTGGGCCAGCTTGGACAAATGCTCATGTCCGTGGTGGATAATATAATGGTTGGAAAATTGGGTGCCCAGGCCCTTGCAGCATCATCCATAGCCAATTCACTCTTTCTGTTGATTATGGTTGTTGGATTTGGGCTGACCGTGGCTGTCACGCCTCTAACGGCCATTGCATTTGGTGCAGGCAGAGACGAAGAATGCGGCATTGTATTGAGGCAGGGAATTTTATTAAATCTTTTTTTCGGTATTTTGCTTTGCTGTATCACTATTCTTTTGTCAGAATGTATTCAATTTCTCAATCAGCCCCATGAGATTGTGGGCCCGGCATCCCTTTACATGAAAGTATTGGGCTTTTCCATGCTGCCGTTAATGCTGTTTCAAAGCTATCGCCAGTTTGCCGAAGGGGTAAGCTTCTTAAAGCCCGCAATGATCATAACCCTTCTCGCCAATTTTGTTAATATTCTGGCAAACTGGATATTTATATATGGAAATCTCGGGGTCACTCCCCTTGGTCTTACAGGTGCTGGTATTGCAACTATCAGTTCAAGGACATTTATGGCCATCGCACTTATGATTATCATCAGAAAATCTTCAAAAATGCAACGCTTTGATCCCACCTTGAATTATAGAAAAATTGATTTGCCCATGATGAGGCGCCTTCTTGCCATTGGCATTCCTGCAGGATTTCAGTATTTTTTTGAAGTCAGTGCCTTTGCAGCCTCAGCTATCATGGTCGGCTGGATGGGAACCATTGCCCTTGCTGCCCACCAGATTGCATTAAACCTTGCATCTATTTCATTTATGGTTGCCATGGGAATCTCCTCTGCAGCCACCATCCGGGTCAGCACTGCCGTAGGGAGAAGAGATGTTCATGGAACAAGGCTGGCCGGGTTTTCCGCAGCAATTCTGTGTGCCTTGTTTATGGCATCAGCCGGGCTGGTCTTTATCCTTTTCAGGTTCTTTTTGCCAACCCTTTATGTTTCTGAAAAAGAGGTCATTGATATCAGTGCCGCATTGTTGGTGATTGTTGCATTCTTCCAGATATCAGACGGCATCCAGTCAATCGGGTTAGGAATATTAAGGGGAATCACGGATATGAAAATTCCCACCCTGATCACCCTTGCCGCTTACTGGCTGATGGGGCTTCCTTCAGGGTATTTTATGGCATTCAAACTCGACATGGGCATTTATGGTGTCTGGTATGGGCTTCTCATAAGCCTTACTGCATCCGGGCTTTTTATGATGATCCGTTTTAATTCAAAAAGTCAAAAACAAGTCTATCTCCATTAAATTTTACCTATTTTATCTGGATCAGATGGGTCTCTATATTCACGGGTTTTTTTATCTGCTTTTCTTTGAGCATGATCTCCTCAGTCTGTTTCCAGGCGCTTATATCAATTGTCCCGATTCTGATAGATACAGACGGTTTAATCAAATCCCTTGTGGCATTGAGCTGCTTTTTTCTGATCACATCATTGGTGCTCTTATCAAGTTTTTTCACAGCTTCCAGGGCTATCTCTTCATTTTTCGGGTCCATAGCAGCTTCCCAACCTTTAAGTAAAGAATTGAGAAATTTTTCAACAAGATCGGGATTGTTTTTCAGCATCTCTTTTGAGGTAACCACGGAATTGGCCACAAAATTCACCCCAAAATCTGCTGGATTAAAAAAATATACTTCCTCTCCTTCTCTGACCAGTTTATCTTTCAGTATAACCCCTTGTGAGTTTCTGTATACGGGCCATACATCTACTTTCCGCATAAAAAAGGGTGTGAAATCAAACCTGACCCCTGTGATGGTGACATCTTTTTTTGTAATTCCCCCTTTTGCAAAAAGGGTGTTCATAATGGTTTCATCATTTCCGCCAAATGTAATACCGATGTTGCGGCCCTTAAGATCTTCAAGGGTTTTAATTTCAGGCTGATCAGTCCTGTATATCCATTGCATGGGATTCACCTGGAAAAGCTGAGCAATAACAAAGATTTGCGCCCCCTTGTCAAGGGCACGGATGACCTGATCGGCAGAGGCCACGCCAAAATCAGCATACCCAAGTTCCAATTCGTTAATGGCATTTTTTTCAGGGCTTCCCTCCTTGACATTGACGTCCAGACCGGCATCGCTGAAATATCCTTTGGCATCAGCATAAATATCCCCTGCAACACTGGCATTAAACAGCCATTTAAGCCTGTAATTCAATTGGTTCCCCTTTGCGGATGAAGGTGCTGCATACACCAGTACCAATAAAAACAAGAGAAATAAAAAAAGATTTTTTCTCATAAGACCTCTCCTCCCTTTGAAATGGACCACCTGGTTTTAATTTGTTCGCCCATTGTTTCCAAAATCCCCTGATATATGGAAATAATGATACCGATCATAAACAGCGCCACTATGATTTTAGCCAGGTCACTTTGATATAGTGCAATCCTGATGCTATACCCGATCCCGGCATTTGCCGCAATAAATTCCGCCACAATGGTGCCTGCCATGGCAAGGGTTGCGCTGCCCGATATCACCGTTGTCAGTTTGCTAAGGTTTTCAAAAGCCCTTATTTTAACCTCAAGCTGCCACCGCATCCGTCCTGTGACAATATAAAAATGTTCAATATCTGCCACGGGAGTTGCCATGATACCCAATACAGATAAAAGCAAGGGGAAATAGCAGATCATTGAGGCAATCAAAAGCCTTGGAATAAATCCATCACCCAGAAGTATAAAAATAATTGGGGCCAGGGCAACAATGGGATATGCCTGTATATTATAGGCAGTTACTTTAATAAAAGAACCCACCCAGGAAGATTTCCTGCCGGCAATGCCAACGGTAAAGGCCAGGATAATGGAAAGACACTGACCAAGCACAGTGACAGACATCGTGTTCATCACATCAAAAAAATATTCTTTAAAAACCTGGCCTGCTGTTTCAAGGATAAGAGGAACACCCGGGATCACATAATCAGACAGGGATAAAACCATCTTGATCATCAATAAAAAGGATATCCCAATGATATATACGATTAGAAACTGGTAAATTCGTCTAAAAAGCATTCATAATCTCCAGCATTGTGACATCCAGTTCTTTTTTATCCACAAGACAACCCTTTTTGCAATCCTGCCCGTCTATTACAAAGCAATCTTTCTTTTCCGATAATTTCCCAAAAACAATTATCTGGCTGCAAAATTTTGATACCTCCATGAGATTATGGGAAATATATAAAAACA
Source organism: Candidatus Desulfobacula maris (assembly GCA_014383445.1). Taxonomy (GTDB): domain Bacteria; phylum Desulfobacterota; class Desulfobacteria; order Desulfobacterales; family Desulfobacteraceae; genus Desulfobacula; species Desulfobacula maris. The sequence goes on from JACNHV010000286.1 coordinate 9,835, forward strand.
TTTTGTCGGAAAACAATTCTTTGATGGCAAGAATTATGGCCTCCCTCAGCTTTTCATCGACATTTGCAAGACTTTCATCCAGAATTAAAAGATCAAAATCCTGCACAAGATAACGGATAAGATTCATCCTGTTCTGCTGGCCCATGGAAAGCTGAGAAAACCGTGAACTCAGCACATCATTTAATTTAAATATCTCTATTAATTGTTCTTTTAACGATTGTTTTTCAGGTGAGGTCACTTTGTTCAGATGCTTTCCAGTACTGGACCACCCGGGAAGCCTTTCCAGGTTATAGGAGTAAAGGATGGTCTCCATATTCTCCGTGACAATATCGCCGTTACCCCGGAACTTTGAGTTGGCAATAAGTTTTGCAAGGGATGTTTTCCCAACGCCTGACGGACCGAACAAGGCCTTAAATCCCGGATTTTGTATGGAAAAGGAAAGGTTATTAATAACGGCAATTTTGCTGTCCGGGTATGTGAAATTCAGCCTATTACAGTCAAGACGCATGTATGACTCCAGAATATTATCCTATTAAAATCAATCTACACTTACCCATCTTTTCCTTAAAAATCAATATCCAGACCCATTAATTATGATATATTGCTCTGTACTATAACTGGTTAAATTGATAAAGAATCAAACAGATATTGATTTCAATTTTGATATTTTAATATCTGATACGGGTTTAAAAAAGAATATTTCATGAGAGTAACTATGGACACAAAACGGAAAAGAACCAGAAAATCAGGCGGAATAATATTCCTTATATTTATTTTCATTTTCTTATTTATTGCCACTATTAGTGCTATGGCCGGCGATCTAAAGATCATTGGACATAGAGGGGCGGCTGGACTATTGCCGGAAAATACTCTGGCAGGATTTAAATTTGCCATGGAAATGGGAGTTGATACTATTGAATTGGATATCTGCCTTACATCTGACAATGAGGCAGTTGTATACCACGATTCCGGATTAAACCCTGCCATCACCAGAGATGCTAACGGAAACTGGATAAAAACAAGACACCTTATCAAAGATTTAACTCTTTCAGAAGTTCAATCTTATGATGTTGGGAAGCTGAACCGCATGTCAAGATATGCTGAAAAGTATCCAAATCAAAAAGCTGCACAAGGGGAACGTATCCCAACCCTGCGCGATGTGATTCAGTTAGTAAAGCGAAATGACGACAAAACGCATTTATTCATTGAACTTAAGTTTTCTCCTTTAAGGCCGGAAGAGACAAAGTCATCTGAAGAAATTTCAAACGTAGTTGCAAAGATTATCAAAAATGAAAATATCTCAGAAAGAGTAACTATTATATCTTTTGACTGGAAAATATTATCGTATTTTCAAAATATCATGCCACAAGTGCCGACAGGTTATGTCACAATTGCAAAAAATAATTTTGACACCATTCAAAAGGATAAGCCAGGATCTTCCCCTTGGATGGCTGGAATAGATATTGATGAATTTGATTCAATACCAAAAGCCGTAAAATATGCAGGTGGAACGTATTGGATTACTAATTACAAGCATTCAATTGGCCATAATAAAACAATAACTTCAAACCTAATAGAACAAGCTCATGCCATAGGAGTTAAGGTAATTGTTTGGACCCCTGACTCTAAATCAGAGATGATGAAACTCATTAAAACAGGCATTGATGGTATTACCACAAACCGGCCTGATATTTTATTATCTATTTTTAAAAAATAAAAGATACATTGATATGTCTGTAAAAAAGTTTTATCATTGATACCAGACTAACAAAATATTAATGATTCAACATTTAGTTTCTATCCGAAAATCGAAATAAATAGACATATTGTCTACTATTTAAGCATTCTATAATAATAGCCTCGTCGGTCTCCTGTTAATTAGCGTGACAGTACTCATCATGTGTGAGGCTCAAAAAAAGGAGGGAAATAATGAAGATAATTTTTAAAGGTATAGTATTGATAATTTTTTCGATGATTTTTATTATCTTCGGAACACAGGGCTTTGCCGGGTCTTTAAAAGATTCAGAATCAGCATCCCATTCTGACGCTGCATCCACCTGTGAAATTGTTGATACCTATTCCTACCCTGGTTTTCAAATTATCCAATTCAATCTTGCCGTCCTGTCACACTATTCATATATGTTGATCAGTGGAAATCAGGCCCTTGTCGTAGACCCTGGAAGAGATATCTTCACCTACCTGGAAATCGCACAAAAAGAAAATGTCGACATCAAAGGCGTTTTGCTTTCGCACAGCCATGCTGATTTTGTGGCTGGTCATACAGAGCTTGCCGAAAAGGCCGGCTGTCCTGTCTTCATCAGCGCCAAAGCAGATGCAGGATATCCCCATACACCATTAAAAGATGGCTCCATTATTTCCATTGGCAGTGCTGAATTAAAGGTACTTGAAACACCGGGGCATACCCTGGATTGTACAACATCCATTGTTTACAGCACGGTTGATGGGGAAAAAACACAGGCCGCTTTTACCGGTGATACTCTTTTTGCGGGGAGTATCGGGAGACCAGATCTGATGGGGGGGACCATTTCCGCTGCTGCTCTGGCATCCATGTCTTTTGACACCTGGCAGAACAAGTTATCAAAATTTGAGGATCACGTGACCATCTATCCGGCTCATGGTGCCGGGTCTTTGTGCGGTGCCCATTTAAGTGACGACCCCTTTTCAAGCATTGGTCGGGAAAGACAGACCAATCCATATTTAAAATTTTCCGCCAGAAGTGATTTTATTGCTGCAGTGCTTGAAGGCTTGCCCGAAGCGCCCCAGTATTTCAAACATAATGCGGCCTTGAACAAAAAAGGCCCTGAACTGATCGACTGGAAAACGCCACCTGTAAAAATCACTCCCGATATAAAACTGACAGATATAGCCAACGCTTATATTGTAGATCTCAGGGATGCGGAGCTCTATGCAAAAGGCCATATACCCAACGCCATCAATATTGCCCTTCGCGGAAGGCTTGAAACCTGGGTCGGCATCATGATTCCATGGGGGGTGCCCCTTGTAATAACCGGTAGCCAGGAGGAAGTGGATGAGGCAGCCTTTCGGCTGAATCGGGTTGGTTATAACACCCGGGCCCTGTTGTTTGATTCCTGGGTTGCAGAGTCTCTGCCGTTGAAAACTGTGGAACTGATGGCACCGCAAACCCTGTATGAAGCGATGAAAGCTGGAAATGCACCCATCATTGTGGATGTCCGTCTGCCAACGGAATGGATGGGCCTGAGAATCGGTCAGGTCATTAACATGCCGTTAAATCAGCTGGCACAATTATCAGGCAAGCTTGACCCTGCTGAACCCGTTGTAGCAGTGTGCAACTCAGCCTATCGGTCAAGCCTTGCTTTGGGCATCCTTGAACAGAAAGGATTTGCAAAAGTCACCAGCCTGAAGGGCGGCAGCCAGGCATGGATTGATGCCGGATATCCTGTTTTCGGATCTGACAGTCAAAAATCCCAGACGATTCAAAGCACCGTTGTAAAAAAAGAAATCAAGCTGCCAGGAAGGATTTCACCGGCTGAATTAAAAAGCCTGATCATAGATCTTCCCGGAACATTTGACCTGGTAGACATCCGTCCGCCATCGGCTTTTTCGGATTTCCATCTGCCGCAATCAATGAATGTCGATCTGGCCGATCTTCTTTCCAATCCTTCCCATCTTGTGGGCACAGGCCCCCTGATCATTGTGGACAGGGACGGAACACTGGCCATGATGGCTGCAGGCATGCTCTTTAACAAAACCAAACGGGAAATCAAGGCATTGAGAGGCGGCCTGGAAGGTTACTGGAGTGAATCAGAGTTTCAAGGTGTGATCAAAGAGACAGCTCAACCAGAAAAAACACTGTCTGTACCGGCCGTGGCTCCATCCCAAAATAGTGTTCCACAACCCGTTGTTCCTGTTCCTCAAACACCTGAAAAACCTAAAAAGAAAAGTGCGGGGTGCTGATCATGAATTCATCTGCCAAACCATATATGAATCCCTATCTTGCGGGTGTCTGCCTGGGGCTTGTTTTAACAGCATCGTTTCTTATCCTTGGAACCGGCCTGGGCGCGTCCTCGGGTATCGCAAGAATCGCGGCTGCAATTGAGGGATGGTTTTTGCCGGAGCATACGGCAAATACAACCTATTTTGGAGCCTGGGGCAAACATCCTCTTGATTATTATCTGGTTTACATGTTCATCGGTACGATTATCGGCGGTCTGATATCTGCCGTGGGAGAAAAAAGACTCTCCTTTCAACTGGAAAAAGGCAAGCTGTGCTCTTCCTGGAAAAGAATACGCTTTGCCTTAATTGGTGGTTTGCTGGTGGGATATGCCAGCCGCCTTGCCCAGGGATGCACCTCGGGTCCGGCACTGACCGGAGGTGCCGTACTTTTAACCGGCAGTCTGGTTTTTCTGATCTGCCTGTTCGCAAGCGGGTATGCTACAGCATATTTTGTAAGGAGGCAATGGGATGATTGATACCTTTTTCAGCCTCGGACAACTGGATTCATCAAAGGCCCTTTTCATGTCTCTGGTTATTGGTATTTTATTTGGGATTGTTCTGGAACGCGCTGGTTTTGGAAGTTCCAGACGGCTTTCAGGTGTGTTTTACTTTAAAGACATGGCCGTCATCAAAGTCATGTTCACTGCCATGATTACGGCAATCATCGGGATTACCTTAAGCTTACGTTTTGGTCTGATCGCGGAACATGCCATTTATCTGAATCCCACTTTATATAAGGCCCAGATTCTGGGTGGACTTATTTTTGGAATCGGGTTTGTCACAGGGGGGTGGTGCCCGGGCACAGCAGCGGTTGGTGCTGCATCGGGAAAATGGGATGCCTTTATTTTTCTGGGGGGAGCAGTTGGTGGCAGTTTTTTCTTCAATGAAACCTATACATGGGTAAAAGAATTGTATGAGGCTGGAAATCAACACACGGCCTTTGTTTATGAGTCCATTGGCATGTCAAAGGACTGGTTTGTTCTGCTCTTTGTCCTCATGGGAATCCTGGTTTTCTGGTGTGTGGAACTGATCGAAAAAAAAATAACACAAAAAAGCGCCTATTTAAACTCTGCTTTTTTAAAGCAGTTCTCTTTTGTTCTGTTGATAGCCGGATTTTCTGTTTTCATGCTTTCAGGAGAACCCCCTTCTGCTGCAAAAACGAATGGGCTGGAGACACTGCCGCAATCAACTTCATCCAAAGTATCGGAACAGGTGCTGCTAACCCGGATAGACAATGCGCTTGATCATATTGAGCCCGAAGAGCTGGCTCAAAGGATCATCTCGGGGCAGAAAGACCTTGTTCTGGTCGATGTCAGGTCTGAGCCGGAATTTTTAAAATTTCATATCAAAACGGCTCGCCATATTCCTTTAAAGGATCTTGTTGAACAGCTCGAAC
>JACNHV010000263.1 GCA_014383445.1 Candidatus Desulfobacula maris
TAACCAATGGGTCCGCGGTTCAAATCCGTGCTGGGGAGCCAACCCAAATAAAGCTAATCCCAAAAATCTTTTTGTTCTATCCCAAAACGGCGCAAGACTGCATTGATCACAGGGATATATATTTCAGTACCTTTGCCGTGGTTCTTAATAGGATATTGAGGCCCTTTTAAAGAATCTTTTTTTTCAGGTTTTAAAAGTATAATCTCAGAACCCTTCCCTCTATTCCTGGACAAGGGAATAATGCCAAACGGTTTTAATTTTTTGAGTAATTTTTTTAAAGACAAAGGGCCTTTAGGCATGGCATAGGTTTGCTTCTGAATTGCAGAAATTTGTGGTCAGCCATGGTGGAACCTTGACAATATCTCTTGCCTTTGTAAAGCTAGACCGAATTGGGTATTTTCTTTCAATCTGCTCTTTGCATTTGTAAAATTCCTGCCAGGCTTCAGGTGGTGCTGGATGAAAAAGGTTATCAAGATTATCGTTGGAAAAGGCATAGTCTATTTGAGCGCAGACAGTAGACACAATATCTTTCTGAACTTCCTCTATAGTATTACCGACAGCAACAATATCAAGCTCAAGGCAATGAGCCACAAACATGCCGTCTTCTTTTTTTGTTAAAACATTGACTGTGAAGGATATGTCTTTATTTTTTTTGATAAGTTCAGCCATTTTGCCCTCCTATTAACACATTAAATGACCGGTCTGTGTCTTTAAATATAAAAATTCGTCCGCCAAAAATCAAGCTTTTTGTAACTTTTATACGAGTCCGGGGGAAAAAGCAATATGGAAAACAACTTTATTCCGGGGACAGACACCTCATTTAATTATTGAAAAAAGCCAGAGCATTTGATTATGGAATTATAATTCATTTTCTGAAAGCAAGGGTATGGAAAGTAAAATTTTCGTGCCTTTACCCGGTTTTGAGAATAGTTCAAAATTGCCGCTCAGGTTTTTTATACGTTCTGAGATACTGTATATTCCAAACCCGCTAAAGTCTTTGTTTGTAACCTTATTCAAGTCAAATCCAACCCCCTTGTCTTCAATTCTTAATAAAATCCAATTTTCTTTTTGTGATATTTCTATTTCTGCATCTTTTGAACCGGAATGCTTTATAATATTAATGACAAGCTCATTGACAGACCTGTACAGAGCAATCTTATTTGATTTCTTCAGATGAACCGGGTTGTCAATGGCGTTGATATATTTAATATCAGCACCATACTTTTCATTACTCTCTTCAATTAAAAATCCCAAAGCTATATCTATTTCAAAGTCATCTAAAACTGGTGGACTAAGCTGATAAATCAATGAGCGGATCTCTTTAACTGCCTGCTCAAGGTGTCCTTGAATTTGGGCAATGATTTCCAAATTGACCGGCTCACCTGGTTCCTGTATGTTTTTGATTTTTGAAATACTCAGGGCAAGGGTTTGGGCCACACTGTCATGAAGATCTGCAGCAAATACTTTACGCTCCTTTTCCTCTGCATAAATGAGGTGTTCATTTAAGCGTTTCAGCTCTTGGGTTTTCTTTCTCAATTCATTAAGATTTTCTCCAAGCCTGGTTTCCATATATGCAAAAGACTCAGCCAGTTGTTTGATTTCATCACTGTGGTTACTTGACAGGATAGATCCCAGCAATGGATTGTCTTTTAATGTAAAATCACATTCTGGTAAATCTCTTGTATATTTAGTCAGTAATGCAAGAGGATGGGTTATCTTTTTGCTGATAAAAAAAGCAAGAACAATTCCAAATAAAAAAACCAGCACAAAAATCATAAACTGTCTGACAGCAATTGCTGAACCGGCTCTAAATGATTCATTCTTATCAACAAAAACTGCAACATACCAGTCCATATATTTATAATAATCAACATAGGCGATCTTGATCATCTCTTTCCGGCTCCTATTGATAGATCGATATTCAACAGGCTTGTCAGGATATTCAGAGGCTTTTTTCAAATGATCTTGAATTGATTTGTCAAGGGTAATCCCGGCAGGGTTTAAATCAATATTTTTTAAATGAGATGTGTGGATGATTACTTTTCCATTACTGTCAAAAATAAGAATCCCACCGATTTCGTTTAGACTCGCCTGCCCCGTTATTTCGTTTATATAAGAAAGAGTATGTTCTTCTTTAGCCAGGGAAATTTTTTTAATATTATCCATCTCGTAGGCTGTCCCGATGATCCATTCCCATTGGGGATAATACAAAAAATATCCTATTTGTTTTACCTGTTTCATATCCTTAAGCCTTGGCCACATGAAGACGGTAAAAATTTTTTCTTTAGCTTCCCGGATCAGGCTTAATACATCTCTTTTTTTGAGGTCTTCAAATCCAGACCATTTTTTGCCCACCATTTCTTTGTTTGGATGTGACAATCCAGTCAAATTCAAGTCAGAAACAAAAAAAGATTTGTCCGTTTCATATCTATACTCCTGAATCCTGTTCAGACAAAGATCTTTGGCCAGTTGTTCAGTCAGCATGCCGGTTTCCTGCAGATAATAAAAGGTGTCAACCATTGACACAATACTTGTCCCTGCATTCTCCATAATGGATCGTTGAGTTTTTATGGTGTTGATATCATAAGACAGGAGATCATTGTATGCAGTATCAATAATCCGTATTGTTGACGTAAGTGTCTCTTTGGCCAGTTTATAATGCTGCTCGCTTATTTCTGTTTGATAATTCTTTGTCGTAATAAATATGAACGTCATTGAAGTGACAGCCATAAGGCCAATAATAAGAATTAGTATCTTGGATCTTATGGTTTTAAACATCTATAATTTCCCCGGTATGAAAAAGAATATTGAACGCTTTTTTATTTCTCATCTTCAGGATTTTGAATTGTGTCATGTATTTCAAAGGCACCAGCTAAGATGTCAAGTGGGAATCGAAACCCGATTTTTTTTGCACTTTCCAGGTTAATTACTATTTTAAGCGGGCTTTCAAATTTCTGGGGAAGATCCCCTGGTTTTGCACCATGCAATATTTTGGCAAAAGATTGGACATAAAAGCTGGCATCAGCCGTAAAATCGGACCTGCCGGCCCCCATTAAAATACCATTTTTTACCAGATCATACCTTGTTTGAGCAAACATCGGCACCTTGTGCTTGAACAAAGGAGACAAAAGTTTTGTGATACTCTTTTTTGTCAATCCAGCATAATCCGTTATATATATTGCATCAATTTCGGGGGCAAGTCGTTCATGACATCTTATTAATTCAGCTTCTTTATGGGCAATATCAGTCTTTGCCGGTATTTGGCATTCAATTACCTGGAAGTCAAGTTCCCGGGATAACTTCAGTACATCTTCAACTGAAGCATATGATTTTCCCTCTGAATTATTATGATAGGCTAAACCCAGTCTTTTAAACCTTATTATTTCATGGAACAGGCGAAGCTGTCGTTCAGTTTTTTCAGGGTCTATCCAGGCTTGTAAGTGATCAAATCCGGAATCTTCAACACTTTTTATAATGCCTGATTGAACTGCATTGGAAACTGATAACACCATTGTAGGGGTGTCATGCTGATTATTTGCAAGGTCTTGACCGGCCCATGTACCAAAAGCAAGCATTAGATCAATATCTTTATCCTTCTTTAATCGGTTTATGATGACAGGTTTTAATCTTTCACGTTCTGCACGATTCCATTCATGGTTCCAATAGGCATCAGAAGGGAACTCGAGGTAATCGCTTTGAATTTTTGTGGAAAGAAAGTTCCATAAAGTCCTGGTTTCGTTTTCATCCTGACATTTTGGAATTGGCGCATGTTGTATCCAGCCTGAATCCATTAAGCTTGCTGTCATAGCTTTTAAAATCGACTGATAATTGGCATAAGGGCCACCTTCAAAATATCCGATGCGCCACTTTTTACCATTATTTGTCAGAGGCTTTGTTTCGTATGCTTCTTGAGCACACACATCCATCTGGAATACGACTAATAAGCACAGAATACCAATCGCAATGGGTTTTATTGATCTGTTCATTCACTCCTCTGGTCTTTTGTAATCTTTTGGTTTTTTGTAATAAATACTGCAAAATTAAAAATCAGGCGAGGTGATGCCTTCATTTATTGCCAATTTAGTCAACTCTGCAATATTATGAATATTCAGTTTTTTTTTCAAATTTGCCCGGTGAACTTCGACTGTTCAGGTACTGATACTTAATTTTTCTCCAATCTCCTTGCTTCTATGCCCTTCTGCAAGCAACTGCAGCACCTCTCTTTCTTTGTTTGATAATAATGAAAAAATTGAACATTTGTTATCTGTACAAGGGCGATCGTTTTTGTATATGATCAGGTGACGTATATCCTGGCAAAAAAATAGTTCCCCTGATAAAACGGTCTTAATACCTTGTATTAATTCCTTAAAGGAAGCGGATTTTAAAATATACCCTGAAGCACCGGCATCCAGCATTCCCTGCACATATATTTTTTCAGCATGCATGGAAAGAGCAATCACTTTAATATTAGAATTATTTGCCAGTATCTGTTTTGTCGTATCCATACCATTGAGATCAGGCATGCCGATATCCATGATTACAAGATCAGGGCGATGCCATAATGCCAGGTTTACAGCCATTCGCCCACAATCAACGTCAGCAACCACCAAAAAGTCATTTTCCAGGCTTAATGACTGGCAAATTCCATGTCGGACAATCGTGTGGTCATCCACTATAAGTATTTTTATTTTTTTCATTTTCTGTACTTTACCGATCCAGAATGTATTGGCTGTCCGTTTAATGCACGGATAGGTTGTTTCAGATATATTTAAATTAATCAAGAAATTAATCAAGAAATTAATCAAGAAAAATTTTTAACAGAAAAATTTTTAACAGAAAAATTTTTTAACAGAAAATTTTTTAACAGAAAATTTTTTAACAGAAAATTTTTTTTTCAGATCCTTCTCTTATTTTGGCAGGGTAAAAAACCCTGATTTTGTGTAAAAAAGTAACTAATTGTATAGTTTTTTTCATAATTTGTACGATTCGTCAAAAAAATAAGACTTTATTTGCGAAATCCTAAAACTACCACAATGTAATATTTTTAAAGGAATATAGGGAATAAATTCCTTAATTTCTGATTTTTTATATAGGGGTTTTTACTTAGTTCATAAGTAATTTTACTTATAAAATAATTAAAAACTAGAATATTTTTTTACATGGTGTAGTTTTTTGATTCATAGTCAAATAATAAAATTTATTCAGGCTATAATGAAGGCAAAAGGCCGTAAAATAAGTGTTTCCATGGATTAAAAATACGTAGTTTTGCGTATTGTAATAATTAAATAAATGTTCTAATCAGTAAAATTATTTTTTGAAATCAGTCAGTATATGATGTAGTCGAAAGGGCGGAGCTATATTTTTTGCTGGAAATTTTAATATATGAAAAAAATTACCCAACAGGCAGCCAGAAGTCCCATTTCGTCAACTGTTTTTGATGAAGATATTTATCCGAGAAAAAATATTCGAAAAATACTAAAGCTTAAATTTCAAATATAAATCAGGGGAAACTATCATGATGGATGGAAAAAGAACGGTTGAAAAAAGGAAAAACAAGCGATACAAAGCTGTCCATGGTTCCTATGCCGCTATAAATCATACCTCGCGTAAAATGGGACCGATAATCGATATCAGCATGGGAGGGCTTGCATTCAAATATACAGATGCAGGCAGTGTTGATCCCGGAAAAGAACCCCTGGAGGAAAAAACAATCAGTTTGAGTAATCTGGGATACTATGTGGGTAATATTCCATTTAAAACCATTTCAGAAAAACAAATATCAACAATTCCCTCATTCACTTTTGGTTCAATGAAAATTAAAATAAAACAGATCCAGTTTAAAGGCCTGGATTTTAAACAGATGATTGATCTGGATCATTTCGTCAGGAATAATGTTTCTGAGAAAGTGGAAAAACTTTCTCACGATGACAAGTCATAACACAGCCGGGCTTCACCACTCACCAGCAAAGCCTGCCCCCTCAACTGAGTCCATCGGAGAAAATCTGCGTCCTGTTATGAAAATAAAAATCAAAAACCTGACCTGGGACCCATCCATCTACCCCAGGACGGCCAAAAGCCGGCAAACCATCAATGCCTATGCTGAAGCCCTTGCCATAAACGCCCAGTTCCCACCAATCAAAATCCAAAGGGTTTTCAACTATCCCGCTGACAGCAAAACTACCCGGGCGGCCATAATCCTGGATGGCAATCACCGCTGCGAAGCGTTTCAGGAAAAAGGAATCGAAGAGATCCCGGCCATTGAATGGAATGACCAACCCCTTGATTACCAGGAAAACAAAATACCCCTTCTCCTGGAATCAGCCCGGTGCAACACCATCCATGGAGACAGATTAACCCCAAACGATAAAAAGCAGGTGGCCCGGGACATTGCAGCAATAGACCCGGAATGTAAATATACGGAAGACAGCCTTGCCCAAAAATTAGGTGTTACCAGGCAAACCATCAACATCTGGATTTCAGATATCCGTGCCCGGCAGCGAACAAACAGAAATTCCATTATCATCCGCTTAAGCCGCCTTGGATGGACCCAGGAAAAAATTTCAGAGAAAATAGGGTTGAGCCGAAATCGAGTATCAGAAATTGTCGGAAATGCAAATATTTGCGATATCGACACTTTATTATCCCAGGGCCATAACATGAAATACATAGCCGCTCATTACCAGATGGACCTTGCCCTTACCTGGGCCATAAGATTACAGGGAAAAACAGACCAGGAAAAATTCAAAGAGCTTGGCTGGGGCCTTCGCACATGGGACCAGTGGAATTTTAACGAATGTGATGAACGATTCGGAGATGACTGGCCCGGCCGTATCCCGGCCCAGCTCATTGCCCACACTTTGTTTTATTTTACAAAACCCAACGACCTTGTACTTGACCCAATGGCAGGAGGAGGCGTAGTTCCTGACACATGCCTTCTTTTTGAACGAAAATGCCAGGCCTTTGATCTGGCACCCCAAGATAATCGACCAGAGATAGAATACCACCACTGGGACACCCAGAAAGAAGAATGGCCCGTCACAAAAAAACCAGACCTGATCTTTTTTGATCCCCCTTATTACACCAAGAAAAAAAAGGAATACGAACAAAAAGCAAATAAGGATACCCCTTCCATATCCTCCTGCACAAAAAAGGATTACATAAAATTTTTTAAAGATTTTTTCATCCTGGCCCATAAAAACGCAAAACCAGCAACAACCCTGGCTTTCCTCAATGCTGACTGGCGTGATTTTGAATCCACACCAGCCTCAGAAGAAAAACCGGATAAAGCCATCACCATATTTGACTACCACAAACTTCTTTCAGAAACGGGATGGAAAACAATCTTTCGCATAGAATGCCCGCTGTCCACGGAACGCCTGACGGGGAACCAGGTGCAGAAAATGCAGGACAAACGCATCCTTGGTACCATCGGAAGAACCCTGCTGATAGCAAAAAAAAACATTTGATTTCCAAAACAAAATTTTACAATGCTGGTAACAAATAATATCAAGGAATTTGAACGTGTGCCCGGGCTGATCGTTGAGAACTGGGTTAACCACAAAACCCCTTTATGACCTTCATGGTAAAAAACTATTTGTAATACACAAAAAATATGATATCATGTGTATAAAAACAGGAGATTATGATGAAGCGTACAAATATCGAACTGGATGAAAATTTAGTTCATGAGTGTATAAAGGCCACAGGAATCAAGACACAGAAATCTTTAATTGACCATGCATTAAGGGAGTTGCTCAGGCATGAAAATCAATTAAGAATACTTGAACTCAAAGGAAATGTTACCTGGGAAGGTAATTTAGATGAATGGCGGCAGGATCGCAGCTTGTAATGGTATTGATTGATTCATCAGTATGGATTGATTTTTTTTCAGCACGATCATTACCACATGTTGCGGCAATGGAATCTATCATTGAGCATCGAGATGATATCTGTATCTGTGGTATTATCCTGGCAGAAGTGCTTCAAGGTATTCGAAATGATAGCGAATTCAGGAAAACAAAAACATTGCTCAATACGCTTATTTTTCTTCCAATGCAATATACGGTTTTTTTAAGATCTGCAGAAATTTATAGAGAATTACGCAAGAAAGGAATCACGGTTCGAAAACCTTTAGACTGCATGATTGCTTCCGTGGCAATTGAAAATAATATTCCTCTTCTGCACGATGATAAAGATTTTCAGCCTATTGAGAAATATTGCGGTTTAAAAATCAAGCATCCATAACAACGAATTTGAAGTCTGACCCCCGAAACAAAATCCTTATAATGCTGTTTTTGACCCTGAAAAGTTGATTCTAAGAAGCTAAAACGCAGATTTTTTAAACGATTTTATCATAAAACCAAACACTTATCAGGGTCAGACCCCGATTAAACAGACCCCGATTAAACACCTGACCCCATCAATAATTCACTATTAATCAACATATGATCTTACCTGAAACAGGTGATACAATCACCACAGAAAAAGCCCTGGAATTATGCCAGCAGTTCAGCCTGGATTATCTGACGGACCGTCTCAACTCCAACCCAAAAAAATATAAGGACTGGATCTTTGACGGCTGTTCAGGCCTGCCCGATGAAATAATGGGATTCTTCACTGGCTGTGACTGGAAGGACATCACATACAATTGCTGCCTGCCCCATGATCTTGGCTATGCCTATGGAGATCCTGGAAATGATAAAGAAAGAAAGCAGGTGGACCTGAAGTTTTTCAGTGATCTTATAACCAAAGCCGGCATGAAAAAATGGTGCGCCGCAGGGTTCCTTGCCGCAGTCCGGACAGGCGGAGCAGAGGAATTCGGCCTGTCATTTTCATGGGGCTTTGCCCACACATAAAAAAACAGAATCCAAATAAACTCTTTTCTTCATGACCTTCATGACCTTCATGTCCTTCATGGTAAAAAAATATTTAAAATACTTAATTTGAATCCCCAAAACAATGAAAAAAATAGCAGATCAATTAATAAAACACGAAGGCCTGCGGTTAAAACCATACCATTGTCCTGCAGGCAAGCTCACCATTGGGGTCGGTAGAAATCTTGAGGACAAAGGCAATCCAAATCTTTCAAGCCTGAACAAACTGTTAAATTCCCTTGGGCTAACTTTGACAATTCGATCAAAAGAAAATGCTGCCTGATAATGGCAAAAATAACCTATCTGGCCTTGGTATATCGGGAAAGTTCCTTTGGGCTGCTCACCTGAGGGGGGTGCCGGGTAACCGGCATTCCTACCGTGACCCAGTATAACAGGAAAGAACAGATTAATAGAACACTTGACAAAATAATGAAGATCGAGCATTTTGATGTGTATAAGGAGGTGTATGATGAGAACAAATATAGTACTTGATGACTCCCTTGTACAGGAGGCAATATTATTAAGTGGTGTAAAAACTAAAAAAGCCGTTATCTCTCTTGCATTACAGGAATTTGTTATGTCCAGAAAGCGACTCAATTTACTGGAATTGGTCGGAAAAATTAAATTCCGGGATGATTATAATTACAAATCCTGCCGGGAAGGCAAATGATTCTTGTTGATACATCAGTATTAGTTGATTTTTTTAAGGACACTAAAAATGATCCTGTTTCCTGCTTGGTGGACATTATCAAAAAGAAAATCCCCTTTGGAATAACATCTGTAATTTATCAGGAACTTCTTCAGGGAGCGAAAACCAAAAAAGAATATACGCTTTTAAATGAATATCTCAGTTGCCAACATTTTTTCCATCCCAAGGATACAGTAGCTTCATACGAAAAGGCGGCTATGATCTATTTTGTCTGTCGGAAAAAAGGAATTACCGTTCGGAGTACTATCGATTGCTTAATCGCTCAGGTAGCGATGGAGCATAATTTATTTCTTCTTCATAATGACAAAGATTTTGAGCAGATGTCTCCCATTATCGGGCTTAAATGTGTGACTGACTTTATAAAGAATTTGTAAAATCTTTATCTGGCCAGAAGCCCCATTTCTTTACAAAATTCTTAAAATGCAGTTTTTGACCCCGAAAAGTTTATTCTAAGAAGATAAAACACATATTTTTGGAACGATTTTATCATAAAAACAAACACTTATCGGGGTCAGACCCCGTTATACCCCGTTATCTTCCAACATTGTCCTTAAAAAAAGATAAATAATCATTGACATTTTCCTTAAATTCAGGAAAATAACTATATGAAACAAATTTTAAAAACAATTATTAAAGATTTTCATTTAAAGCCGCTGCCCCCGTTTAAACCCCGGCATTTGGCCGTTCCCCTTGATCTGGACAAGATTATCACCATCATTGGTCCGCGAAGGGCTGGAAAAACATGGTATCTTTTTCAACTCATGGCAAGCCTGCAAAAGCTTGATATAAAAAGAGAACAGATATTATATCTTAATTTTGAAGATGAACGTCTTGACCTGGACACGGGTTATGATCAGATCCTTGATGCCTATCTTGAACTTTACCCGGATCAAAAATTGGATGAACTCTATATCTTTTTTGATGAAATACAGGAAATACCGGACTGGGAAAAATATGTCCGCCGTCTGTATGATACGATTAGTAGAAAAATTTTCCTTACGGGCTCAAATGCAAAAATGCTGTCCAAGGAGATTGCCTCCTCTCTGAGGGGTCGAAGCCTCTCTTTTGAAATCATGCCGTTATCGTTTTCAGAATTTTTATCCTTTAAGCGCATTGATTCCAAAGATACCGATTCCACAAAAAATCGGGCAAAAATTCAAAACAGCTTTGAAGAATATCTTACCTGGGGAGGGTATCCAGAGCTGGTTGACATGGAAACCCGTTATAAAGCAAACATTTTGCAGGAATATTTTAATGTCATGCTTTATCGGGATTTAATGGATAGATATGAAATTCGGGATGCATCAATCCTTAAATATCTTATTAAACGTCTCATCGGTTCATTTACAAAAGAATTTTCCATCAACAAACTGTATAATGATTTGAAATCCAGGGGGATCAGGATCGGTAAAGATTCAATTTATCGGCTTATGGATAGAATTTTCTCTGTTTACATGGTTACATATGTGGAAAAGTATGATCCTGCAGTGGTGAAAAGGGAGATGAGCAACAAAAAAATTTATCTCTATGATAATGGAATTGCCTCTGCCATCCGGTATGCTTTTTCAGAAGACCGGGGCAAGTTCCTTGAAAATATAATTTTTACCGGAATTCGCAGCACAACAGAAGCTGTTTTCTTTTTAAAGAATGGTTATGAATGTGATTTTGCAGTTTTCCCGGAAACGGATAAACCCATTCTTATCCAGGTTACCCAGACCTTAAGCCAGGATAATCTTTCCCGGGAGATAAATGGATTGGAAAAAGCCGGAAAAAAAATTAAAAATAGCCGAAGGTTATTGATCGCCGGGGAAGTATCTGTCCCCTCTGATAGCCTGCCAAAATGGGTTGAGGTTAAAACAGCATATGAATGGTTGTTGGAATGCAACGGCAATAACCCAGGCCTGACCCCAGGCAAAAATCTTTAAAACCCATTTTTTGACCCCAAAAAGCAGGCTCTAAGAAGTGAAAACGCAATCCTTTGGATAGATTTTCTCATAAAAACAAATACTTATTGGGGTCAGCCCCCATGAACACATGAACATGCCCTAGCCAATGAACATGCCCCATGAACATGAAAGCCGAATGAAAGCAAATAAAAGAGATAAAATGTATGGCTAAAAAGGTCAATTGTATGGTATAGCAGAACATTATGGATATCCTGTCAGAAATATTATCTTCCCGGATTCGGGCTGCTATATTACGTTTGCTTTTTGGTTTTGATGCAAAAGAACTATATATGCGTGATCTTGAAAGACGTTCAGGCTTTTCCATAGGCGCCATTCAGACAGAATTAAAAAAACTTCTACGCTTTGAGTTGGTTGAAAAAAGGAAAGATGGCAACAGAATTTATTTTCAAGCCAATAAAGAGCACCCGCTTTATTCGGACCTCCGAAATCTTGTTTTGAAAACAAATGGTCTTGTAGACATCATAAAAGATGCATTAATTCATTCTGATGCGATCAGGTATGCATTTATTTTTGGATCTTTTGCCAGAAAAGAGGAGACATCGTCAAGTGATATTGATCTTATGGTTGTAGGAGATTTGGGCCTGAGACAACTGACAAAAATGCTAAGTGGTCTTTCAGATAAGCTGTATAGGGAAATAAACCCGCATTGCTTGAGTGAGCAAGATTTTATTAACCGGAAAAAAGCAGGAGAACCATTTATCAATAGAATTTGCGAAGAATCCAGGCTTTTTATAATAGGTGACGAAAATGACTTTGCAGCAATGGCTTGAAAATAGCTGGTTACGTCGACACAAAACAAAATCTCGTGAAATTACGGATCTGCTGCAGATTGTTGATAGACCAAATCGGAACTGTCAGCGAACAAGACGTAGATGAGCTCATCGAGTTTTGCAGCGAATTAAAAGAAGATGTTCTGATTTGGCTACAGGAAAATCATCCTGAATTAATCGAATGATAATTCTGATCCTGGGTGACCCCATAAAGACTTGATACTTTACCCCCAACAACGACAATAAAGAAAAACCTGGACTCCACCCCAAAATGCAAATAGACATACATTACTACGCAGCATACGCAAGGAAAACACTCCTGCAAAATCCTTAAAACCCACTTTTTGACCCCGAAAAGTTTATTCTAAGAAGCTAAAACACATATTTTTGGAACTATTTTATCATAAAACCAAACACTTAGTGGGGTCAGACCCCATTATCATATCTGGGTCAGACCCAATTATTTTATTCACTTCATGACCTTCATGTCCTTCATGGTAAAAAAAATATTTGACCACTAATCTCAGACCCTGATATCAAAATTTTGTTGCTATTTTGTGTAATATATGTATAATTCAGACATAATATTTGAATGGGATAATGAGAAAAGCCTCAGTAACCAAACCAAACACGGCATTGATTTTGATACAGCCAGGGCCTTGTGGGACGATTGCAACCGTGTCGAAATCCAGAGCTCCTATCCACTTGAAAACAGGAGTATTTTGATAGCTAAACTTGATAAAAAATTATGGACGGCAATTTTTACGTGGCGCGGGAGTGCTCTGCGAATAATATCAGTTAGACGCGCCAGAAAGCAGGAGGCAAATCTTTATGGTTAAAAAGAAAATAGCAAAAAGCACGGAAGAATTTGACCAGCGATTCGATGATGGTGAGGATATTCATGATTTGATTGACATCTCCAAAGCCAAAATTGTCCGGCACGGTAGAAAGGTACGTATCACAATCGATATGGCGGAAGAGCTGGTTAGTGAAATCGATGGCATAAGAGCTACCATAGGTGTGGACCGAGGGGCCTTGATCAAGGTCTGGCTATACGAAAGGGTAAAACAGGAAAAGGCATTGACTGCGAAAAGCTGAAGGATTATTGCGCAACGATAATAATGCAAGCCTGACCCCCCAAATTTTTTTCTTCATGCCCTTCATGAAACATACTTCAGACTCCAACAACCACAATAAACGAAGCCTGACCCCCAAGAATTCACCTAAACAGTATCGTTTGACTTTATGGTGTAGGATTATTACAATACGCACATGATAAAAATTAAGCAGTTTTACATCTACATGAGGACAAAGGGTGTGAGTGATTAAAATGGAATTGATCAATAAACAATATATTGTTGATGAGAATAATCGGAAAGTAGCAGTTCAGATTCCCATTGATGTTTTTGAAAAAATGGAACAGTTACTTGAAGACCACGCACTGTTTCACTTAATGAAAGAGAACAGAGACTCTGATTTGTTAGAATTAACCGATGCCCAGGCATATTATAATCATCTAGTTAAAGAAGCGTGAAAGTAAAATACAGAAAGAAATTTTTAAAAGAACTTTCTCAAATTCCTTCTCCACAAAGAGTTAAAATGGAACGTTTCGTATTTAAGGAACTTCCCCAGGCCGAGTCAATACATAAATTGGGTGCCATAGAACAGATGAAAGGTTACCCCTTGTGTTTTAAGATTCGATTCGGATCTTACAGGATAGGTCTCAAAATTGAAGGGGATGCTATTATTCTGGAAAAAGCTTTGCACCGAAAAGATATTTATCGCCATTTTCCATAAAAAAACCAGAGTCCAACAAAATTCTTACAATGCTGTTTTTGCCCCTGAAAAGTGGGCCCTAAGAAGTGAAAACGCAGTCCTTTTGAACAATTTATCTTTAAAAAATAAATACTTATCGGGGTCAGACCCCATTATCTACTTCATGCCCTTCATGGTAAAAAAAATATTTGCAGAAATTCAAGTTTATGGGTACACTGTACTCAGTGGGGTCAGACCCCGTGTTCAAAATTTGAGCAGTGTCTGGAGGAATGAATATGCAAGCTGATAAAATATTATATGATTTGGCAAAACCGTTTGTGCTGTCTGGTATGTATAAGAACGAAAAAGTTGCACTGACCGATATTGCTTTAAATTATGTTATACGTAAAATAGAGAAATATGACGAAACCATGCAGTCATTAACAAAAAAACATGGTTGTAACTTTGATCAATTTACCAATGATATAAAAGATAAGGCATCCTTTGAACAGGAAGATGATTGGATGGATTGGAAAAGCGCTGTAGAAATGAAACAGTCTTGGAATAATCTCTATAAAATGATAATAAAAAATGCCGGATAGGGTTGAGCTTTCTAAAATAGTTGATTATTTAAAATCTATTGAAATAATCTCCTCTATTCAGGTTGTATTTTTAGACGATTCACTACAAAGAAGTATCTGTAAGATCCGTTGCAGCCTGCTTCCCTCACGGTACAAATTAGACGTAAGACTAATCCAGACAGAGAACGAAATAATTTACTCATATCAGCTATTTCATGACCGGCCTGTCATACGATGGGATAACGCACCCCATTTTCCTTCGGTCACAACTTTCCCCCATCATTTTCATGATCAGAATGACAAAATTGAACCGTCAAATCTCATAGGGGATATTATTGAAGATATCGATTATGTTCTTGGTAAAATCAAGCGATTATTATCTGAGGGGGAGTTATAAAAGGCATATTGATTTGCCCGGAGATAATGTTCAGGCATGTTTAGGCAAAATTCTTAAAATGCTGTTTTTGACCCCAAAAAGCAGGCCCTAAGAAGTGAAAACGCAGTCATTTGGAACAATTTATCTTTAAAAACAAACACTTATCAGGGTCAGACCCCGCTATACCCCGCTAT
>JACNHV010000156.1 GCA_014383445.1 Candidatus Desulfobacula maris
GTGCCAGTTCAGTGTTCCCCAAAATTATATAGAGTATATTATTAAAATCATGGGCTATGCCTCCTGCCAGTGTACCGATTGATTCCATTTTCCGTGACTGACGAAGCTGAGCTTCAATGTTCTTTATTTCGGTAATGTCATGAAAAATTGTTAACTTTGAAGCAGCTCTATCAGCATGAAGTATGGGTGAATTGGTAACGGAATAATAATGGTTATTCTTGGGATCAGCCACTTCATAATCAACATTCTTTCCTTGCTGAACTTGATCAAATACACACCATGAGCACTTTTCGTCATTATTGTATATTATTTTATGACAAACCTCATTTGTTGCATCATGGCCTAATCTGTTAATCATGCTTGGGTTCATATATTTAATCCGATAGTCTGGCGAACATATATAGACTTCATCCTTCATCGATTCCATCACTAAACGATATTTTTCTTCGCTCTTTTGAAGCGCCTCTTCCACCTGCTTACGATCAGTTTCATTGGTAAATATGGTCACAATCTCACCTGAAGACAATTTATATACAAAATTTTCATACCATGAATTCAATTCTGTATCCTGGTAACGAGCTATTGGGTGGTGCTTTGACTTACCCGTTTTCCAAACTTCCCGGAACACATCGATGAGACCAAATTCCTCAACTTGCGGTCTTGCTTCGAAAATACTCCGACCAATTAACGCTTCTTTTTTTTGTTTTTCTATTTTTTCAGCTGCTTTGTTGAAATCCTTGAAGATAAAATCTTCAGCATCTCCTTTAACTTCATATATGGCCACTCCAGAGCCCATGTTCATAAAAAGCCCTTTATATCTTTCCTCGCTTTCCCGAAGAGCTTCCTCGGCCTTCTTCCTCACTGATTCTACTCGCTCTAATTTTTGGATTTTTTTTTCTAATTCTTCGTAGGTAGGTTTTTCAGTCATATGAAATTCCTTTTACTGTCGTAATAGACTTTCGCTTTGGAGCAGAATGCTTGCCTTCCGCAGACCACCCAAGCCATAAAATGATCAGAATACTTTTACTATTCCAATTACAGTAATATATGTTGTGTTGCAAGGCGAATAAATTATCAGAAATGATATTAAACTTTATAGGCAAGTAAAAAATGAAATTATTTAAACTCCCATTACAGCATATTGGAGTCGGACACATTTTTGTTCCGGCCCTGGAAAAATTTTCAGAATGGGATGAATATATATATACAGGAATGCCAAAGAATGTCTTCTGATGCTTACCTTAGTCCATATAGTTTAATGCCTGGCTACAAAAAATTATACTTCTCAACTACAAAATATGGTAGTCGATCTTAATCCAAAAAAGAAGGGTTATCATTATTGTTCAGCTAATGTTTTTTCCAACAGTTCATTAATGCCATTCACATAATATTTTTTTCTACAGTTTTATAATTTTTCATACTTTTGTTCTTTTGTGTTTTTGTTGACAATAAGTAAGTTCCTATACTACAATATCAATAAAATCAATCGTTTCCAGCAATAATAATCGCGGGTAAAGTATTTGCTGCTTTCATTATTCAGATAAAGATATCAGGATAGGTAAATACATATTTAAAAAAGGCCACTATTATAATGAAAAATTTAAAATTTTTCAGGTTTAAAACATTGCAGGGACGTCTTATTGTCCTATTGCTCGCTCCGGTTTTTTTAACATTTTTTGCCGGCAGTATAGTCAGTTTTATATACACCCGTAATATTATGATTACCCAATGGAATGAGTCTTCTGTTTTAAAACTCCAGCGTGCAGCCCATTATCTTGAAATGCAGGTTTTAAAACCAATAGAATTACTGAACACCTTATATATGATTCCTTATTTTCAGGATATGGCAAAATCCAAAGACGAACTCTTAAAAAACCTGGCCGCTTTAGAGGGTGTTGTAAGGGTGGGGATCACATATTCACAGGATAGTGAAATAAATGAATTACGACCCAATCATTCCATGCATATGGGAGATCATGGACAGATGCAGATCCATCGCAGTCAGATTTTAAAAATCACTGAGCCTGAATATAATACTGATGCAGCCGAGGAGACGGTTACCCTTGTTTTATCTCTGCTGAACAAGTCAGATCAGGTTATTGGGAATCTTGAAATCATCATGAGTTTTAAATATCTGCTGAAAGATATTTTTAAGATGGGATGGTGGCAGAGTAATATGGCATGTATCGTGGATCAAAAGGGTAAATACCTGGTACATACCAATATGTTAATGAAAGGCCGGCAATTTCTGGGTGGAACGGATAATTTAATCGAGACAGCTGTTTTAAACGCTATGAAAACCAAGCCGTCCGGGACTATTCAATCAGGCGGATACCCTCCGGATATGGTGGCAGGCTTTCAGAAATTGGAGCATTTACCCTGGACCATTATATTGTTTGCCAAGGGAGAAAAAATATTCAAACCCATTATTGACTATAGAAATGCCTTTGCTTTGGGCGGCATTTTTTTAATCGTCATCATCCTTGTTCTGATACGGTTGCAGGTGGGAAATATTGTCGAAAAAATAAAAACACTGTCTGAAAAAGCTAAAAAAGTTGCAAAAGGGGATTATGGAGACCCCTTAAAGATAGAAACCCAAGATGAAATAGGCCAGCTGGTCCAAAGCTATAACTCCATGACCAAAGGGCTTAAGGAACGTGATTTTATAAGAGATTCTTTTGGACGGTATGTTGATCCTGAATTTGCAAAATTTCTGCTCCAGCACCCAGATGCGGGCAAACTGGGAGGAGAAAGAAGAGAAGTTGCCATTTTAATGTCTGATATCAGGGGGTTTACAGCATTGTCAGAGACCTTGAGTCCTGAAGTCATAATAAATGTTCTAAACCAGTATTTCTCCCATATGATAAATATAATTCAAAGATATAATGGCATTATTGTTGATTTTTTCGGAGATGCAATCCTCGTCTTTTTTGAACCTTTTTCAAGCTCTATTGAAGATACTGCTCTGCACTGCATCCAGTGCGCCACTGATATGCAGAATGAGATGCGTGTATTCAATAAAAAAATGAAAAATAAAAATTTACCTGAATTGAATATGGGTATTGGAATAAATACAGGCCAGGTAATTGTTGGCAACATAGGCTCTGAAAGCCGTGCCAAATATGGGGTAGTAGGATCTGCTGTAAATATCACCAGTCGTATTCAAGCCAAAGCAGAAAAAAAAGAAATTGTTGTTTCTGATGCAGTTTATAAATATTTAAAAAATGAACTGCAGATCAAAAGATCATTTACTACAACCATAAAAGGGATAGATTACCCCATGACTCTTCATGTAATAGAACCAAAATCTGATTAGATTTTTTATTGCTGTACCCAATTTCAAAAATAGGTTCCCTTGCCAAAGGCAATAGATATTAAATTTTTAATAAAATTGTATAATATTTGAACACCACTGTAGAATATTCTACAATAAACTATTTTTTTTTATTTTAATTTTTAATTATGCATTATCATTCTAAGAGGTTATACTAATTTTTACCCCCTGGCACATCTTATGCAAATTATCATTTTCAGTTTTAAAGCGTTCCTATAATTTTTATTAACCATAAAAGGTAACACAATGAAATATATCATTTTTTTAGCAGCCCTGTTCTGGACCGTTTTTGTGTCTTTTCCCATGGGCCTGTCTTTTGCCGATGATGTAAAAAAATTAGAGGATATCGAAAACAGGCTTTCAAAAGAACTTGTCTTATCAGACTTGCTCAGATATGCCTATCGATCTAACCCGTCCATCACATCATCCAAAGAATCCTGGAAAATGTTTATTGAAAACTATCGTATCGGCAAAAGCTATCCTGACCTCCAGTTGGCCGCCACCTATTTCCCGTCACCCATAGAAACCCGTCTTGGACCCCAGGATTGGAACCTGACGCTTTCCCAGGCCATTCCCTTCCCCGGCAAGCTGACCCAAAAAGGCAAAATCCTTGAGGCAGACACAAAAATTTCCAAGCTTAAACTTGATAAGACTATAAAAAATATTGTGACCTCAATTTCTGCCTCCTTTTATGAATTAAATTATATTCAACGAGCCGTTGAAATTGCCAAGGCTAATTTTAATTTAAATCAGGAATTAATAAAAATCAGTGAAACTGCCTATGCCCAGGATAAGGCCTTGTTTTATGATATTTCCAAAGCCCAGGCCCAGACTGGCCAGATTCAATATGACATTCTTCTTTTGGAAGAGCTGGAATTAACTGAAAAAGCAAAGATTAACACCATATTAAACAGA
Source organism: Candidatus Desulfobacula maris (assembly GCA_014383445.1). Taxonomy (GTDB): domain Bacteria; phylum Desulfobacterota; class Desulfobacteria; order Desulfobacterales; family Desulfobacteraceae; genus Desulfobacula; species Desulfobacula maris. The sequence goes on from JACNHV010000156.1 coordinate 4,250, forward strand.
GAACCGAATGCTTTTTTGGGCAAGGCTGCGGATCTTATTTTCAGGGAAGTTGTTTATCGCCTTGATGAAATTTACGCTCTAAGCCTGACCCATCAGGAAGATATTTTAATTGCCGGGGAAAAAGTTAATCAGTCTGAGGAAGCCATTAAACTATCCAGATATGAATCACTTCCTTCCTTTAAATTGGGCCTTTTCTATGCTGCCATTGGGGACCCTGATGTGCCGACCCCCCCAAAAAATGCAGGAGATGATGCCATTGGGATTCAGCTTGGTTTGAATCTTCCCATATGGTTTGGGAAAAATAAAAGTGAAATCTCGAAAGCAACGGCTTCCAAGCGAAAAGCACAATCAGATAAGCTTGTGATTGCAAATCAGATAAAAGAGAAAATCAGCCGGCTCTGGTTCAAGCTTCAAAATTCAAAAAGATTGATTACCTTGTATGAAAAACAACTTATACCCCAGTCTATTCGATCGGTTCAAACTGCTGAGACTTGGTACAGACAGGGACAAGGCAGTTTCTCCGATTTTCTCGAAATCCATGCAACCACTTATAATTTTCAATTGTCCCTTGCCCGGGCAATAGCCGATTATGGGAAAAACCTGGTTCTGCTTGAACAGATGGCAGGCGTTATTCTGGATAAAAAAATCGAAGACAAAAGGGGGATAATAACTCATGAAAAATAAAACCGCCGCCATTTTGGTCATCTGCTTATTTTATTGTTCGCCTCTGTCTGCAGATTATTCCAGGATGAATACAGAATTGGAAAATTACACACCGCCGGTATATTACACAGATGCACTGGAATTTAAAGCAGGTCCTTCTGAATCGACAGCCAAGCCAGACACATCTGTTGATGAAGCCTTTTCCCGGATTGAAAATTTAAAACAAAGCTATGAAAATACCATAAGCTACGACCACAAGATTTTTTTCCTGCCTGACTATGACAAAGAAACATTTAAAAGACTGACTGATATTGCTTCAGATCCGGAAGCGGTCAGAAAGCTTGTCAGTCATACTTTAAGATTACACGAGATAGAAATAATTGCAGGCTTAAGAAATCCTGCGATTCTTGCTGCACAAAAAAAGGTAAGGGCTGAGTTAGAGTCTTTTAATCAGGTTCTGGATCTTGATGAAAACTTAAAGCAATACTCGGCTTTTACAGAAGGGCTTAACAATAAGGTCGGGTCTTTAAAAATGAAAGAGGCCATAAAACAAAAATTCCCTTATCCAGGCTTGACCTCCCTTAAAGGGAGAATCATTGATGAGCAGGTGGCTGTTTCTGTGGAAAAAATGAGGATAGCTCAAAAGGACATTATTACTGAGACTCGACAAGCCTATTGGAATATTGTTTTTATCGAGCAGTCCATAAAGGTGACGTCTGAAACCATTGATGCCTTTGCCCGGCTTAAGGATGTGGCAACAACACTATATAAAAGCGGCAAGACAAGTTTTCAGGATATCATTAAAATAAATATCAAAATAGAGCTGCTCAAAGAAGATCTTGTCACCCTTTCATCCCAAAAGAAAAATATTGAAGCAAAGTTTAGTGAACTTTTAAATCTTCCTGCAAACACCAGGATGGGTGTTGTTGTTGTCAGTAAGCCTGACAAAAATATTCCCGGGCCTGAAGCTCTTTTTTCTCTGGCACGACAAAACAGGCAGGAACTAAAAGTGATCCAACATCAAATCAGCAAGGTTGAAAATATGGTCGAACTGGCTGAATCCATGATACAGGAGCCTTTCACACTGGGTTTTTCAAACTATGAAGATGAAGCTATCAATACTGTGGGCACGCAAGCCGGCAAATCCTCTTTTCCGGAAAAAACCATGGCAGCCATGAAAAACAGCAGCCCTTTAAAACCCTGGTATGGGATTGATAACCCATGGCTGAACCAGACAAAACAAACCCTGTTAAGCTTGAGGCAAACCCTTGTAAAACAGGAAAATGCCACGGATAGAATGATAAGAGAGGCCTGGTTTAAGGTTGATAAGAACAAACGGGAACTTGCTTTGTATAAAAACAAGATCTTATCTTTGTCCAAATCAGCATTTGATGTTTTCACAAGAGAGTATGAAGCAGGTTCAATCCCTTTTTCCCAGGCAATCGATTCCTATACTGCCTGGTTAAAAACAAACCTGACCATTGAAGAAAAACAAACAGATTTGGGCAACGCAATCGCAAATCTTGAACGGATGGTCGGAAGCAGTTTCAAACAATGAAAATCATAGAGGAACTTAAACATGAACCAAACGAGCAATAAAAAACTCATTTTTTTAACGGTTTTAATCACGGCTGTGATTACAGGGTCAACTTTTTTTGCAGTATTCAAATATATGGGTATTGAACTGGAACAAGGCAAACAAGCTAATGCTGTCAGCCAGGCTGAAACAGGAAATACAGGGTCTGGCGAAAAAAAAGCGCTTTACTGGCGAGCCCCAATGGATCCCATGGAAATATATGACGAACCTGGCAAAAGCAAAATGGGCATGGACCTTGTTCCCGTATATGAAGATGAGGTTGCAAAAGGTTCAAAAAGTAAAGAACGAATAATCGTATACTGGAAAGCCCCGATGGACCCGACTGAAATTTATGAACAGCCTGGCAAAAGCAAAATGGGCATGGACCTTGTACCTGTATATGAAGATGAGCTTGTGGGCGGAGTTGACATAAATATAGACCCTGTTGTGGAGCAGAATATGGGGCTGAAAATCGAAAAAGTAGAAAAAGGCGTGCTTCATCATACCATAAAAACCTATGGCCATATTACGATTGATGAAACCCGCACGGGTATCGTAAGCCAGAAAACAGGCGGATGGATCGAAAAACTCTATGCAGATTATACGGGTTTTTTTGTAGAAAAAGGGCAACCCCTGTATGAAATCTATTCCCCTTCCATTCTTGCATCCCAGGAAGAATATTTGTCTGCCTTTAAAAACTTTCAAAAAAATAAAACAAGCCTGAACAGGGAAATCCTTTTTTCAGCCAGACAAAGGCTGGGTTATTCTGATATTGCAGACCTGGAAATCGATTCCATTGAAAAAAATGGCGAAGTAAAAAAATCAATCCTGGTAAGATCACCGTTTACAGGTGTTATCACCCAGAAAAATATTATTGAAGGGGCATTTGCCAAACCAGGGGAAAGCCTTTTTACCATTTCAGATCTCTCTTCTGTATGGGTTGAAGCCCACATTTTTGAGTATGAGCAGAACCTGGTATCCAAAGGGCAGCAAGTTGAAATGACCCTGTCTTATAATCCTGAAAAAATTTATAAAGGAGAAATATCATATATATTCCCCTATCTTCAGAAAAAAACACGGGATGTCATCATACGAATCGCCTTTGAAAATAAGCATGGTGAACTTATGCCGGACATGTTTGCAAAAATTTTTATCAATACTGGGTTACACAGAGAGGGAATCTCAATCCCGTCTGAAGCAGTGATCCATTCAGGAGAGAGAAAAATCGTTTTTGTGACCAAAGGAGATGGGAAATTTACTCCCCGGAAAATACAGACGGGCATTTATCTTGATAATGGCAGGGTAGAAATTTTAAGCGGGCTTGCCCAGAATGATCGTGTTGTGATTTCAGGTCAGTTCCTGCTTGATTCGGAATCCAAGCTTAGAGAAGCGATTCAGAAAATGATTGAATCCAAATCCGTTCCTGCAGAAAAAGAAAATCAAGATGATTTCCTTGATGACATGGAAACTGATGATATGAAAACCAAAGACAATTTTTTCAAAGATATGGAATAAAAAGGTGATTTCCCATGATAGAAAAAATAATTGAGTGGTCTGTCAATAACAGGTTTATGGTTGTACTTGCTACGCTGTTTATCATTGCCGCGGGAATTTTTGCCATGCTTAAAACTCCTCTTGATGCAATTCCCGACCTATCTGATGTCCAGGTTATTATTTACACTGAATATCCAGGGCAGGCGCCCCAGGTTGTTGAGGATCAGATCACTTATCCCTTAACAACTGCTATGCTCAGTGTTCCCTTTGCAAAAGTCGTCAGGGGATACTCATTTTTCGGATATTCTTTTGTCTACCTAATCTTTGAAGACGGTACTGATCTTTACTGGGCAAGATCCAGGGTAATGGAATATCTTAATTTTGTTTCAGGAAGATTGCCCCAAGGTGTTACCCCGAGTCTGGGGCCTGATGCAACAGGGGTTGGCTGGGCATTTGAATATGTTTTAAAGGACACAACAGGCAAAACTGATCTGCAAGAACTTCGTTCCATTCAGGACTGGTTTTTAAGATATGAGCTGACTGCTGTTCCCGGGGTATCGGAAGTCGCAAGCATTGGTGGTTTTGTAAAACAATACCAGGTGGAAGTGGATCCCAACAAATTGGTTTCATACAATATCCCCATTCAAAAGATTAAGATGGCCATCATGCGATCTAATTCTGATGTGGGGGGCAAGCTCATTGAAATGGGAGAAACCGAATTCATGGTGCGGGGCCTGGGATATATAAAATCCGTTGAAAACATAAAGAATATTGCCGTTTCCTTTGATCAGGAAGGAACCCCGATTTTATTAAAAGATATTGCCAACGTGCATATCGGCCCTGAACTGAGACGTGGTATTCTTGAATGGAACGGTGAGGGTGAAGCCGCTGGCGGTGTAGTGATTATTCGCTATGGTGAAAATGCCCTTGAAGTCATTAAAAAAGTTAAAGAAAAATTAAAAGACCTTCAAACAGGTCTTCCCCCGGGAGTTGAAATTCTAACCGGTTATGACAGGTCTGCCTTAATTGAAAGAGCTGTGGAAACCTTAAAAACAAAACTGACTGAAGAAATGATTGTTGTTGCTGCCATCTGTATTATCTTTCTTTTGCATTTCAGGTCTGCATTTGTCGCAATTTTCACCCTGCCTGTGGGCATTTTAATGTCATTTTTAATCATGTTTCCTTTGGGGATTAATGCCAATATCATGAGCCTTGGCGGGATTGCCATTGCCATTGGAGTGATGGTGGATGCCTCCATTGTCCTTGTTGAGAATGCCCACAAGCACCTTGAACGGGACCGGGGCAAAAAAACTCACACACAAATCATCATAGATGCTTCCAAAGAAGTAGGGCCTGCACTGTTTTTCAGTCTTTTGATCATCACAGTCTCATTTCTTCCTGTGTTCAGCCTTGGAGAACAATCCGGAAGGTTGTTCAGACCACTTGCCTATACCAAGACGACAGCCATGGCAGCCTCCTCTATTTTAGCTATTACCATTATCCCGGTGCTGATGACCTTTTTTGTTCTGGAAAATCCAATTGATCCCACTCTTTCTAAAAAGAAAAAATTGTCACTCTGGGTTGCAGCCATTGCAGGCCCTCCGTTTGCGGTCATCTTTGCTGGTATTGCCGGAGTGAATCTACCGGATTTAAGCCTTGTTGTTGCCATTGGAATTTCAATTTTTCTTTATTTTTGCCTTTGTTCTCAAAAAATAATTTCAGAAAAAAGAAACCCTGTTGCAAAGGTTTTAATAAAACTTTATCTTCCCATAATAAAGATTGTCTTAAAATGGAAAAAAATGACGATTCTTATCGCCCTTATTGCCATTGGTATCACCTGGTATCCAATTACCCATGTTGGCAGCGAGTTTATGCCGCCTTTAAACGAAGGGGATCTTTTGTACATGCCCACAACCTTGCCGGGTATCTCCATTACCAAGGCAAAAGAACTTCTGCAGCAGACCGATAAAATTATCCAGAGATTTCCTGAAGTCAAAACTACTATGGGTAAAATAGGCCGTGCAGAAACCTCAACCGATCCAGCACCCCTTTCCATGATAGAGACAGTGATTGTGCTCAGACCCCAGGTTGAATATGAAACAATTGAAAAAAATCGATTTTTTTCAGCCTGGCCCGGATGGGTAAAAAAACCATTGACCTGGATCTGGCCTGAAAAATTCCATGGTAAAATACTCCATGAATGGCGAAAGAAAAAAGACGAAATGTTTTTTTCAAGCTGGCCTTCCTTTCTGAAAACACCATTGTCCTGGGTGATGCCGGAAGAACGATACATTACCATCAAAGAACTGACGGATGATCTGAACCAGGCGGTCAGGTTTCCAGGGCTTACCAATGCCTGGACCATGCCCATTAAAACCCGGATAGATATGCTTTCCACTGGGATTAAAACCCCGGTTGGTATTAAAATCATGGGGCCTGATCTTGAAACTCTGGCACAGATCGGTGAAACCATTGAAGGTACTTTAAGGAGCCATCCAGGAACCCTTTCGGCTTTTTCAGAACGTGTTACAGGCGGAAACTACCTTGATTTTATAATAAACAGAGAAAAAATTGCCCGGTACGGTCTTCTTGTACAGGATGTTCAGGATATTATCAAAACTGCAATTGGCGGAATGAATGTTACCTATACCATAGAAGGGCTTGAACGGTACCCGGTTAACCTGAGATATAATAGAGAATTCCGGGACAATATTGATATGATAAAAAGGGTAATGGTTCCCACACCAGCTGGTGAACAGGTTCCGTTAACCCATTTGGCTGATATTTCCATCCATAAGGGACCTGTAGGGATTAAGAGTGAAAATTCAAAAAGGACGGCCTGGGTTTATGTTGACATAAAAAACGTTGATGTGGGCACCTATGTTAAAGGCGCTAAAAAACTTATTGATGAAAAAATAACTCTGCCGGCAGGGTATTCCATTATCTGGTCAGGGCAGTATGAGTACATGGAAAAGGCAAGAAAAACATTGAATGTCATCATTCCGGTGACACTGCTTGTTATTTTTATTCTTCTGTATATTCATTTCAGCAATATCATCGAGGTTATCATTGTCATGGCAAGCCTGCCCTTTGCTCTTTTGGGTGGGATATGGCTCATATATCTTCTTGATTATAACTTGTCGGTTGCTGTTGGTGTTGGCTTTATCGCCCTTGCCGGACTTGCCACAGAGACAGGAATTGTCATGCTGGTATACCTTGATGAAGTTTTTAAAAGGAGAAAAAGTTTAAAAGAGATGAATTCTTCAACAGACCTTTTTGAATCCATCATTGAGGGTGCTGTTGAAAGGGTTCGTCCGCTTATAATGACCGTTGCCACAACTTTAATAGGGCTATTACCGGTAATGTATGGGTCTGGTGCAGGATCACAGATAATGAAGCGTATTGCAGCACCCATGGTGGGTGGACTTATTTCCTCAACCATAATGACCCTGATCATTATCCCTGTAATTTATAACCTGTGGAAAACGTGGGAAATCAAACCAAAACAAATATAAAAGGAAAGGATTTAACAATGAAAAAACCGATGAAACTTTTAATGAGCGTACTTGTTCTGTCTTTCTTCTGTGCCGGTTCTGTCTTTGCCACGGACAGTGACATGAAAGGACACGACATGGGAAAATCTGATAAGATAGGTGATTTAATTCACGAATCTGTAGTGGACGGATACATGCTGTCCTACCATTTCATGGATCTTCGGGACAAAAAAACCGATGAGAAGGATAAAAAGGCCATGGATGCATCCCATAACATGGCAAAAAAAGAAATGGATAAACCACACCACCTCATGGTTTATATAATGGACAAAAATCATAAAGCTGTTTTAAAGGGAAAAGTGGGTTTTATGATTAAAAATGACAAAGGGGATGCTCAAAAAGAGATGGGAATGTTTATGAGCAAGGGATTCGGCACTACTGCAGACATGAAGAAAAAGGGAGTCTACACCATTACGACCAAAATCGTTTTAGGTGATAAAAAATTAATGGACAAATTTGACTATGAAATGAAATAGTGTAAAATAAATTCGAGCCTGTATCAGAGATGTATTTGATACAGGCCCATGCTTAGACCTTTCTTGTATGATACGAATTTTAAAAGAGAAAACAAAATGGGAATTAGTTGTTTAATGGAGGAAGGATGAAAAAAATATTCAACTGAATTTATTGGCAGCGATCATTTCGGTTTGGATGGTGTCAACCGCCATAGCTGACGATTCTATCACTTCTTTGTCAGATGCGTTTTCAAAAGGAAAAGTGAGTGGAACCCTGAAATCTTATTATTTTTCTCAAACTTTTGACGGAGCAGGGAAAAATGACAGCTATATATGGGTCCCTACTGAAATATGCATGGCAAGGACGAACAACTGTTCAACCCCCTTTTACATAGTCTGATACACCAAAAAGCTTTCCAAAGCAAAAAAAACAAAGCAGATTAATTCGTCAGTATTTATGGTATCATCTTTCAGGAGTCGATCTCAGCAGTTTCCCGAGCGTTTCTTTCACCAGTCCGGGCTTTTTGAATTTTTCCCAAATACCATATCTGGTATAGATAAATTTTTCAGTTTCTGATTCAAAATTCCATTATATGGGATAGCCTTAATCTGAATTTCAAAAGGTTGCTATAACGTTTATTGGAGAGTTAACGGATTATTTAAAATCAATATCCGGGGAATTTCGGAGAATGTTTTTTTTATTAACTGGAATATGAAAGAATGGCTTATGATGTCGGGTTTGAACCATATGGTGTAATTTGGGTATCCCTGTTGACAATAAAAAGATGGTTGTTACAACCAGTCAGTCAGAGAGAAACCGAACCCTATACTGTTGACGTGCTGATCGTAATCAATCAAACTTTCACCATATCCATTAAAATATTGGACATATCCTTTAAGGTAAGGCCAATTCCAAATGGGAAAACTCCAGCTCAATTCTATGGCTCCCCGCTTAAAATTAGATTCAAGGTTATTGCGGGACATGATGCTGAATACATTCTCTCCCCATTTGTAGGAGGCACTAAGTTCGTAATGCCCCATATAATCGGTGATATTTGGATTGTCATCATCCTCTGCATCCTCCGATATCCTGTACCAAGGTTTAAAACTCATAGCCAGGTTACCTCTCTCAACCGTTAGCCAGGCAAAGATCCTGTTCCAACTCCTGGAAAGATAACCTCCTCGGCCATTGGACTGGTGGTTGACACCAAAGGAGTTCCAGGTGTTGGTAAATCCGAGAAATTCCCATCCCGGATGAAATTGAACCCATGCTTCGGGTTCATGGTTGGTCTCGCGGAACGGAGAGGATATATCGGAATTATATACTTGCCAAAAAGAACGGTTAGTATAGGCTGCATAGATATCCACTTTACCATTGAACAGGTTAACAAGCAGTGGAAATTTAATACTGAGCTGAAATTTGGCCTCAACATCATCAATGTCAATTGACTCCAAATCGTGTTGTTTTTCATAATGTTCAGAATTGTACGAACTGGCATTATATCCCGCAATGATGACATAGTTGGGTTTATGTGCCATAAGAGTAAAGGGCAGCAGGACATTTTGCCGATCCTGACGCATGCGCTCCTCGACCAGTTTTACATCCTTGTCTTTTTCAGGAGCAACAATTGACTGGTCGACATTGATTAGCTGCTCGCAATGCTGACGGAGTTCACCAATGGTCATATTATCGTTTGCATTTTCCATGGCCTCCATCATGCAGTCCTGCAAAGCAGTCGCATAGCTGCTTTGAATAATGAATACCCATGTCATCATAAAAAAAATAAATGTGGTAGTCGTTTTGTATCCGGGAACTTGTACCATGTTTTCCCCTGTTTTTTTCATTCTTTGCTTTCTCATACCGATTAATGTAGACTATTCATATTTGTTTGTCCATCAGATCGTCCGCCATGTGTTCAACATCAAGACTGGACGTCACAATCAGGCATGCCCCCAGACGAGTCATTTCAAAGCAAATAAATTTCAAAATATAATTATTAGAAGAAAAAACTGGCAACATAATTGGAGTAAAAAACATCCTTAGATCCTACAAAATGTCAACTCTAAAGCCGCCAAAATACAATTATATACTCGTCAACTATAATGCAATATAATTATATAATATGACGAGATATGAAGGAGGTGCTTTATCCATGAATCAACGACAAAATCATCCTAAATGGGGCTTGGGTGTCGAGATTTTCGAGCTTTTTTAATTTTTGCATTCGATCATTAACCGTCGATGGTTTCATCTTCAATTCTTTAGCTGCAGCTTTTCGACCAAAAATGAATTGGCCTTCTTTCAGGAAAACTTCTGTTTCTCCTGATCCATTACTCACCCTCAATTGTCACAATTAAACGATCAATCAGCCGAGAACTCCAGTTCCAGCAGGGAAGGTGGGTCAAAGTATTCCCGGCAATGAAAAGGCCGATCTTACATATTTTTTTCTTGATCACTGACTTTATTTTACGCATGGACTTCACGATTTTGGGCCAAAGCCTCATGCTTCGGCATTAAAGTCTCAAAGGCTGTGTCAATATGTTTATAAGAATCATGTAATTGAATGCGAATATATCTTTGTAAGATGCTTACAATTATTGTTCTTCGTCTACGAGTTCCGTTTCGATAGATATTCTCATTATCAATGAGCTTTTTATTGAATTTATTGAATTTATTTTGCTTACGTTCAAAATAGTCGAGAGCAATCTTGTAGAGTTCCGATTGATCAACCGTCTCTATTTTTCCCAAATCGCCAATTTCTTCTAATTCGTTGATGAGCGCAGAGTAAAATTTTTCAAGTTCCGGGCAGAAGTCTTGAAGGGCTCTGTCAAGCATATCTTCTATCGAAGGCTTCTTTGTCGCAGTCGTTTCATCCTCCCCCTTTTTAAGCCCTCCTTTTTCACCTTGACTTTCTGATTTAATTCAAATAATCAAACATACAATATTCTGCTTTGAGAAGTTGGAATGTTTTATGGAAATAACCAAAGCAAAATTGCAAATCAGCATGGATTGTGCAAAGATTGTGCAAATAGATATTTAAAGGTTGGGTTACAGCCAAAATAAAGAGGAAGGAACGAATCAATGAAATTGGACAGGCTGGCATTGTTAATAATATTGTTGGTTTTATTCATTTCT
>JACNHV010000022.1 GCA_014383445.1 Candidatus Desulfobacula maris
CCATTGAGTTTGACAAATGATCCCATGTGACAGGTGGAGCATGTGGGTGCTGTATGGTAATCATCTCCCAATACCCAGGAACCGTCTTTCATGATATTCATGCCGTCAGGCGTGTTCCCCTTGTCCGCAGTAAAATAGGCAATACCATGTTTGGATTCTTCATAAATCTCTTTTTGGGGATGATCCGGACCCAAATGACATTTGCCGCAGTTTTCAGGCTGCCTAGCTCTTGATGCGGAAAAAGAATGTTTGGAATGGCAGGCATTACAGACACCTTTGGTCCCATCGGGATTAATTCGTCCGATCCCGGAGTTTGGCCAGGTATTGTAATCCATTTGAGGGGCATCGGTTTTGGAGCGCAGGGGTTTGCCATCTTTGTCCCGTTTCAGTGAAACCACTGATCCATGGCACTGCCAGCAGCCGCTGGCCATATTGCCTTTGTTTGACGGCATACCACCAACCACTTCTGCCAGCATATTATCAAGGGATGCCATAATTTCACCGGCAGTGGCATGATGTGATATGGCCATTTCCCTGGCCTCGGGTTCATGACATTTTGCACAGTCACTGGGTGAAAGAATGGCCTTGATAAAAGCACCTTCATGATTGTAACCCATTTCATCACCTTTATCTGCCGCATGGCAGTTGTAACACCCTATCTGACCTTCTTTGGCTGCTGCATGAGCTGAATTTTCCCATTGAAGGACCAGGGACTTGTTTTCCTTTAAATGACAGGTGATGCATTTTTTGTTCATTTCAATATTTTTTGGATTTTTTACATCAAAGGACTCTTGAGTCAAGGCAAAAGCTGCCCCTGTTGTAAAAACAGACAGAATCATAAACATTAGTAATGACCTTAAAACAGCCATATTAAATCCCTCCCAAAATATAAGGATCAAAAATGAAATTACTTAAACCAATTGCTGTTTAATTTATATAATTTTCGATCCTAAGTTAGAATGCAAAAACGCAAATGCTTTTTTGCATAGCCTCACTATTCGCCTGCATCACCTCCTCTCATGAATTTATCTTAAATCTTTGTTATGGTTTATTTTACCTTTGTTTCATTATCTTTTATCCAGAATGGGAAAATCCTGCCCAATACAAAAAGGATGATAAACGGGATGGCCATGACAATGATCACAGCAATAATCCCCTCCTTGTCAAACCATTCAGGATGAAACTCGGTATATCCTCTTGCGCTTTTGCTCATTAACTGCCCGCCGATGACAACATTCCATCTCATGATCAAAACCTGGAGTAAAAGCATTGCCGATACAATGGCTGCCATAAAATTATAAATATTTTTCTTTATAGTAAAAAGGCCCAGCACTCCCAGGATAAATAAGGGAATTATAGAACATATTTTTACCTGCCATAACCAGAATGAGCTTGCCAGGGGACCGTTTAAAAGGCCCTCAACCATATGGTGATACCCGGATTTCAGATATGAATGGGAAAATACCTCCAGCATTTCAAAGGCAAAGGCCAGAATAAAAAACAGGGTCAGGGTTTTAATACATGTTTTAATGCAGTCATGATCAATGGATCGTCCCTTTATTTTCCGGATGATGATATAGGACAGGATAATGGCGGATATTCCTGACACACAGGCAGAAAATAAAAAGATTACGGGCATCAGTGGGGTTGACCATGTGGGATTGGCCTTAACCCCTCCAAAGATAAAGCCCACATACCCGTGAAGCACTACAGCAATGGGAATGCCAATACCCACCAGAAACCGGATGATCTTTTGATCCAGTTCCAGAGCATCCTTTGAAAGGTCAATACTGTCAAAGGTCATGGCCCGGTACAAAAACTGCAGCAAGCCTTTTGATTTGGCTCTTAATTCCACGAGATCCGGACGGTATACAAAGAGTACTATAAAGACAAGGACTCCCATGGATACGGCATAGATATATCCAAATCCAGCCATGGCTGAGCTGGGGCTGGGGGTTAAGAGCATATTAAAATTTCGTTCAGGCCGTCCCAGGTGGAGTAAAAGGGGCAGGGTGGCAATGCACAGAAAAGCCAGGGCAAACAAAAGAGAAAACCGTGCCACGGGGCGCAGGCTTTTGATATCAAACAGATAATAAAGGGCTGCTATGATAAACGCCCCATCCACAAGGCCTGTGATATAAGGATAAAGTACAATCATCATACTCCAATGGACATGAAGATCATTGGGGAAGACATAATTGGAAATCAGCATGGCTGCCGAACTATGGGCTGCATCCATCAGATCACCTCCCTTCTGGCGCCTTTATAATAGAGTGCAGGATAGGTCCCCATTTCTTTTCTGAGAACGGTGAGAACACCCGGACCTTTCAGAATTTCATAGACTTCAGAGGTTTCGTCCTTCATGGAACCGAATTTTCTGGCCCCTGTGGGACAGACCTCTACACAGGCTGGCAGCAGTCCTTTTCTGACCCTCTGATAGCACCAGGTGCATTTTTCAACAATTTTCTTTTCAGGATGTATAAAACGCACGGAATAGGGACAGGCCTGGATACAATAGGCACACCCCACACACCGTTTTTCATCCACAAGAACAAAGCCATCAGGGGATTTAAAAGTGGCTCCCACGGGACAAACCTGGACACAGGGAGCTTCCTTGCACATATTGCAGAGCTTTGGCACAAAAAAAGTGTCCCTTATCTTTTCGTCAATATCTGTCCTGGGATGCTGGTATCCATCCAGGCCACCGTTTGGGCAATCCACATAAATCTCATCACTGAATCCCTTAACATACCGTTCAACCCAGGTCCGATAGTTTCCTTCAGGAACATTGTATTCCCGTTTATCGGCAACACAGCAGGACCCGCAGCCTATACACCGGGTAATATCAACTATAAAGGCAAACTCCTGGTGATGAATATCATAGTCTTTCCCCTTGATGCCCGGAATCTCTTCAGGGGTTTCAAGGCTGCCACTTCCCATTGGCCAAACCAGATATAAAGAACCTGCAATGGTTCCATTTAATA
>JACNHV010000021.1 GCA_014383445.1 Candidatus Desulfobacula maris
CCTGAATCTTTTGTTTTAAAGGAAATATGAATTTTACCTTTATCCGGAGTATTTTCAATGGCATTTTTAACAAGACCGCCAACCATTTTATTTAAAATTTCTTTGGGTAGCAGAATAGTTGGCAGATTATCTTCAATGGAAATCTCAATATTAATTTGTCTGAATTCAAATTCAGGTTTAAGGGAGGTGTAAAATTCACTGAAATATTCAGAAAAATTAATAGACTTGTAACTAATGGACCTGGTACCAAATTTATCATCAATCAACTGGCTGATCGAATGTTCAAGATGCTTATCAGAAAGGCTCTGCTGGATAAGTGTTTCCAGTTCGTCCTGGCAGGCTTCAAACATTCTCAGTAAAAGTTTCTGGGAGGAATAGGCCTTGTCTTCCATGATATCTGCAACCTCATCCTGTATCTCAACAATCCTGTCCAGATTTCTTTCGATTCTGTTCAAAGTGGCAGTGACGTTTAAACCGGGTATAGACTCAAGTTTTTTATTTAAGATCTGCAAAGAGCCGTTAAGGACAGACACAGGCGTTTTTAATTCATGGGAAAGGTGGTTGATGGCTTTGCCTTTGGCCCGGTTCATGGAAGCCACATCCCGGTATGCCTCCCGGACGGCTTCTGAAAACCTTGCATTTTCAATTGAGATGGCAACGGTTCCTGCAATCATTGTCAAAAGTTCCATGTCATTATAATCAAACAGGTTCTGTTTTTTGTTAATGGCACACAGAACTCCAATGATTCGGTCCTCACTTTTAATCGGCACTTCCAGAAGACTTCTTGTTTTATAACCCAGTTTTTGATCCCTTTCAGGATAATCTTTGATTAATTTTTCAGCATCATTTACCAGGGCATATTCCCCTGTTTTAATAATTTTTCCTGCCAGCAGGGAATCTGCAGGGAAACGGAATGTTTTTGCTCTTTTTTCTGTATCTGTATTATCATAGGATACTCCCGTGAAAAACAACTCGTCTGTAATTTCATCATATAAAAGAACCACTGCACCTTCTGAGTTTAAGATTCCTTTGACCTCTTTTGAAATATAATTCATAAGGTCTTCAAGCTCAGGATATTCCGGCAGGAGAGCCGAGATTCTCATAATGGTTTTATTGTTTGCTGCAAGCCTTTTTTCTTCGGTAATATCCCTTAAAATGACAAAGTTTTCCGTTGAGCCGGTTTTAAATCTTTCATGGGTTGCAGCCCAGATCACAACATCCAGAACCTTGCCATCCCTTGTCAAACGCTGTGTCTCGTAACGGGCCAGGGATTTGTTTTCTTTGAATTTATTCAACATGTCATTGGTTTCAGTTTCAAGGGCTTTGGGTACAAAGGGAACGGGTTTGCCCTTGAGATCTTCAAGGAACCAGCCAAAGGTTGATGAAAAAGACGGATTCAAGTAGGAAACCTTTCCTTTGTCATCATAAACAACAATGGGATAAGGGATAAATTCCATGATTTTCCGGTAGGTTCGGTATAATTCCCTGGTTTTGCTTTCGGCAATTTTTTCTTCCGTGACATCCTGAAAGGTTTCAACGGCACTTACGATATCTCCATTTTCATTGGTAATGGTGGATGCACAGAAAAAAAGCCACTTGCCCTCTTTACCCAGATCCGGAAAAAAATCCGTGGCTGAAAATTGATCTTTGGATTTGTCTGACCTATTGTATTTGGATCCATAATGTTCCACAATCTGGGCATCAGATGATCTGTCAATGATAAGATCAGCCATTACGGGACGGCGGTTTGAATAGAAGGCTTTCCACTGGTGGTCCGTTCCAAGCATTTTTTCGCATGCAAGACCTGTCAACTCCTCGCATGCCTTGTTAAAATGGGTGATTTTATGATTATTATCCAGAACAAAGATGGGGATAGGAGCGTTGCCGATAATCCCATTAAGTTCATTGTTTTTCTTTTCAAGCTCTTTTATTTTCTTTTCAAGTATTTTGATATCATTGGCATGGTTGTTCATAAATAAACTCCATAAATACTTTACAACTTTGATTGATCCTCGTATAATCTAAAGGTCACACGTAACAAAATTTATGATTTGAAAGATCTTAATAGTTTTTTAACAAAAATGTGGTCAATATATAAAACAATCGGCTACAATATATAAAATCATTGATTGATATTGCAAGGATTTTAAAAGGTATAACAGAAAAATGCCAGACACCATCATTAAGACAGAAATTCTTATTCATGATCTAAAGGTTCCCATTTCAGTAATAGATGCCGGAGCAAAATCACTTTTGAACCGTCAGGATTCTTATGGTCCTCTGACAGATAAGCAGATAAAAGTATTAAAGAGGATCATAAGAAACACATTGACCACTCAAAGGCTTGTGAATGATGTATTGGAGCTTGGAAGATCCAGAGAGGGCGTAATGATCACTTCTGATTTTCCAGTATCAGCCCTTGTGACATCTGTTATAATGGAGATATTTGATCTTTATGATCCAGATGTGGCAGAGGTTGTTAGAAAAATTAAAACCTATGAAGAGCTTGAAAAGGCAATTTTGGAAAGTGGTGCCAGATTGTCTTTTGATCCAAAAGTATGGAAAACAATGGTTCACCTTGATGAGGCAAAGGTGAGACAGATCTTAAGAAATCTTGTTACCAATGCAATTAAACATAGATCTTCTTTTGTAGAGATTTCAGGAAAAATTCAGGAAAAAATGCTGATTTTAAAAGTTAAAGATGATGGGCGGGGTATCCCCCAGGCAGACCATCAGAAAATTTTTGAAACCTATTTTACAACGGGATCATCAATTGAGAGTGCCATTAAAAGCCATGGCCTGGGGCTTGCCGGGGTAATGGTGTTATTAAAGGATATGGGCGGAACACTTATCTTAGATTCAGACCAAGGCAAAGGGGCGGAGTTCACCGTAACAATCCCAATATAACAAATTCTTTTATTCAAAAGTATTTAATAATTCAATAACATATTCTATATCTGCAGATGTATGGCAGGCA
>JACNHV010000020.1 GCA_014383445.1 Candidatus Desulfobacula maris
TAAAAGACATCACTGACCAGAAGCAGGCTAAACAGGAATTAAAATTACTTAACTTAAAGTTGAAACACGAGGCCACACATGATCCTTTAACCGGAGCATCGAACCGCCGTGCCATTTTAGGCAGACTGAACGAAGAACTGGACCGTGCTAAGAGGGGGAACTTGAAGCTAAGCATCGGGTTATGTGACATTGATCACTTTAAACTTGTCAATGACAAGTATGGTCACCAGGTGGGCGACGATGTCCTGTGCAATTTTGTCAAAACTGTCCAGAACACCCTTCGGCCTTATGACCTTGTGGGCCGATACGGTGGAGAAGAGTTCTTATTAGTTATACCTGATTTACCTGATTCTACTGGATTGGTTGAAGAAAAGATCTATGAGCGCGTGAGGGCAAAAATAGCCAACCATAAAATGGTCACAAGGTCAGGAGAGGTTAGTATAACGATCAGTATCGGCATTGCAAGTAGAAGCGGGAATGAAACAGCAGATGCAATGATTGCAAAAGCTGATGCCGCCTTGTACAGAGCTAAAGAAAATGGGCGTAATCAATTGGCTTTTGCTGATTAAACAATTTTAAATGATATAGTTTTAATTTCGACAATTGGAGAAAAATTTTTTGAACTCAAAAAAAAAAATTATTGCGGCGGTTCTTGTTATTTTCATTATTATCAGTGGCCTTTTTCTAATAGGGAAGAGTGGCTTCAGTATTTTATCAGGACTCAGGGCATTTGTCGGTGGGGAAGGTCTGTGGGCAAAGAGCCAGAAGGAGGCTGTATTTCAGCTTACCCAGTATGTTTTCACGGGCGAAGAAAACAGATACCAATTATTTGTCGACAGCCTAAAAGTTCCTCTTGGAGACAAAGCCGCACGCCTGGAACTTGAAAAGACAGATCCAGTTGATGGAATCATAATCCAGGGATTTATCGATGGAGGCAATCATCCGGCAGATATTCCCACGATGATTTTTTTGTATAAATATTTTAAAAACATTGATTATATCAGAAAGGCCATTGAACAGTGGCAAGAGGGTGATAGACTGATAGAAAATCTTTTAGAAATCGGTGTGCAGACAAATCATGCCATTATCAATAATCTCATGAGCAGAGAACAGGCTGTCCAGACACTGGCTGCAATAGATAACCTGCAAAAAAGACTGAATGATGCCGAAGACCTGTTCTCATCCAATATTTCATCTGCTGCCCGTGAGACGGCAAATCAATTGTCTGTCATCATGCTTTGCTTTAGCCTTGTCGGAATCATCCTGTGCTTTATTATGTTACGTCTGATCGTGGGTATCATTTCTGATCTAAACCATAAAAAGAAACTTCTTGAGAATCAAGCAGAGCAGGAAAGCCAATTTAAAAAAGCACTGGAGAAAAGTGAAGAAAAATATCGGAGCATTTTTGAGAATTCTGTTGAAGGTCTTTTTCAGAGCACACCGGAAGGTCGTTTTATCAGTGTCAACCCGGCCTTTGCCAAGATGCTGGGGTATGCATCACCTGAAGATCTCATGGCGAATATTTCCGACATTGCTTCACAATATTACGTAAACCATGAAGACCGGCACCGATATAAGCAACTTCTCCAGAAGACCGGAATTGTAAAATTTTATGAGTTCAAAGCCCGGTGCAGAGACGGTTCACACTTATGGGTATCCGACAGCACCCGGGCTATCTATGACCCGGACGGCAATATTGTCCGCTACGAAGGGCAGGTGACAGATATCACCCAGCTCAAGCAGGCAGAAAAGGAAAAAAGTGAGTTGGAGGCGCAATACCGCCAGGCACAGAAGATGGAATCCGTGGGCCGTCTTGCTGGCGGGGTTGCCCATGATTATAACAATGCGCTCACCGCTATCATGGGTTACACTGAACTTGCCATAATGGATTCAGATCCGGCAGGACCGTTGCATGCCGATCTCAATCAGGTTCTCAAGGCCGGCAGACGTGCACAAGACATTACCCGACAACTGCTGGCCTTTGCAAGAAAGCAGACCATCTCCCCCAGGGTGCTTAACCTGAACAATAACGTGGAAAGCATACTCAAAATGCTCCGACGTCTTATCGGCGAGGATATCGATCTTATCTGGCTGCCAGAGACAGGCCTGTGGAGTGTCAAGATGGACCCCTCCCAGATCGATCAGATTCTGGCCAACCTTTGTGTTAATGCCAGAGATGCCATCGTCGGAGTTGGCAAGATCACTATTGAAACAGATACCATTGTCTTTGACTCAGCCTATTGTGCCGATCATTCCGGTTTTATCCCCGGCGAGTTTGTCCAGCTGTCTGTAAGCGACAACGGCTGCGGCATGGACAAAGAAATACTGAACAATATTTTTGAACCGTTTTTCACTACAAAGGATTCGGATAAGGGCACCGGACTTGGATTATCAATGGTCTACGGCATCGTTAAGCAAAATAACGGGTTCATCAACGTCTATAGCGAACCGGGTAAAGGAACGACTATAAAAATTTACCTGCCCTGGGATGAGGGCAAAGTTGTCGAGATCCAGGAGGAAAGCACGGCGAAAATCCCGCAAGGCCAGGGTGAGACGATCCTGCTGGTGGAGGATGATCTGCCGATCCTGGAACTAACCGAAAAAATCCTCAACTCGTTGGACTACACAGTTTTAGCCGCGGACACACCAAAAGGAGCCATGAAGCTGGCCAGGGAACATACAGGCAAAATTCACCTTCTTGTCACGGACGTGATCATGCCTGAAATGAACGGGCTTGAACTGTCAGAACATTTGCAATCCCTTTTTCCTGATCTCAAGTGCATATTCATGTCCGGATATACTGCCAATGCCATTGCCCATCACGGTGTTCTGGACAAGGGGGGACACTTTATTCAAAAGCCATTCTCCAAAAACGATCTGGCAACAATAGTCAGAAAAGTGTTGGATAGGGAATAAAACCTGACTCTATATCTTGTGGTCGGGGAGAATGCTGTTCTGTCATCTGACATT
>JACNHV010000290.1 GCA_014383445.1 Candidatus Desulfobacula maris
CATTAATGCCATTCACATAATCTTTATTCTGGCAAGGCTTTGACAGATGATCAATATATGCATCTCTTTGTTTCATTTCTTTTATGGATTCCAGAAATTCGATATTGCCGGAAATAAACAGCACTGGAACTGTTTGATTTGTTTTTCGGATATAATGATAAACATCCATGCCGTTGATTCCTCCCGCAAGAACATAATCCAAACTTACAAAATCATATATATTTCTTTCAAACAGATCCTTTGCCATCTCGCCGTTGTGTGCAACATCAACCTTGTGATGACAAGGTTCACTTGTCAATATTCTGTATTGTACATCCGAGATAGCTGTTTCATCTTCAACGAGAAGAATATATTTTTCAAATTGTGTTATTTCTTTTTTCAGTTCTGCTTTTTCTTCAGTGGTTAATTCCTTTTTAATGACAGGCAAACAGATTGTAACCGTAGCCCCTACACCTACTTCTGACTCAATTGAAATAGAACCTTTATGCTGCTCAACATATTTTTTTACATTCGCCATTCCATACCCGGTTCCCTTAATGTCGCTTTTATATGAACCTGTTACATCCTTGCTTCCTTTTAAAGTAAAAGAAGGTTCATAAATATTTTCCAGGTTTTCTTTTGAAATTCCACATCCATTATCCTCAATTTCCAAACAAATTCTATTATCAAGGCTGTATGTTGTAACTATGATTCTGGGAGATTCATTCATACTTGTGGCATGAATTGAATTTTGTATTAGATTTACAAGTGCATGCTCGATCATTCCTGGATCAGCGAGCAGTTCCGGTACTCCTGGTTTATATTCCTTGATAAGCTCAATTCCTTCCAGATCATTTTTTAACAGGCTGAGAACAAGATCAATTTTTTCACTGATTCTAAAAAATTCCTGTCTGGGCTCCTGATCCTTGGCAAAGGCAACCAAATTTCTGGTTAAATTTTTGCCTCGTATGGTCTGTTCAAATATTAATTCAAGCGTTTTTTTTGTCTCTTCATCTTTGCAATCCATAAGTGATAGCTCTGTATTCCCCATAATAATGCCCAAAATATTATTAAAATCATGGGCCATTTTTCCGGCAACCTGACCAACCAATGCCAGCTTTTTCTGCTCGCCTGCAAATCTTTGAGCTTTTATTTTCTCTTCCTGGGCCTTTTTAAGTTCGGTAATATCATGGACAACAACCCTTGCACCCATTAATTTTCCGTTTTTATAGACAAAATCATTGTTTAAAATGACATTTAGTTTTTGGCCATTTTTTTTTATAATGTCGTGTTCAACGTTGGGGGCCATCTTTTCTTTTTTAGAAAGTTTTTCAAGCCTTTTGATATATAAGCTTTTACTGTCTTCAGTTAAAAGATCCAGGGGATTCATGGATAATAATTCTTTTTCTGAATAACCCGTATATTTGCACATTATATCATTAACGTTAATGAATCTGATTTTTTCAAAATCGATCTCGTAGATTCCAGCCGGGGCATTCTTGAAAAGGTGTCTGTATTTTTTTTCACTTTCCTGTAATGCTTCTTCAGCACGTTTGCGGTCAATAGCGATGGCCATCTGATCAGACACCGCCGAAAATACCTGCAGATCTTGTTCCTTGTAAAGGTTTGAATTTAAATAGCTCTGGACAGCTACCACTCCGATAACCTCATCTTTAACAATTAAAGGAACTCCCATCCAGATCAGAGGCATTGGACCCCATACACCATTTTGGCCTGCTCGTTTTTCAAGATCTTGTTTTTTTAATAAAACTGGTCTGCGTTGGGAAACTACTAAACCGGTTAAGGAATCATTATTATCAAAATTTGTGATTGAAGAAAAATCATCATCCGTTGTATCCACGTGATATGGGAAATGCAGGGTGCGTTCTTTGATATCCACCATGGCAATAAAAAAGTTGGAAGCATCAATAATACTGCCTAATGAATTATGGATGGATTGAAAGAGGTCTTTCAAATTTTGGGTGGTATTCACCGCACTTGAAATGGCAAACAATGCTTTGTTAATCTCTTCAGCTTTTCTTTTCTCAACAATTTCACGCTTTAACCGTTTGTTCCAAAACAAAACAAACACAATAAATAATAATGCTACCCCTGTAATACCTATAACCCAAAGGAATACTTCGATTTTTTTTATCCCATGTTCATATCGGACGGAAAGCAATTTGTTTCTAATTTGAATATGCTGTTCGGGGGAGATCGCATCAAGGGCTTTATTTATAATACCCAACAATTCGGGTAAGTCCTTGCGAACAGCCATGTAAAGGTTGTATTTGTCGTAATGAGTAGGAGCTGCAATTTTAAGATTGGTCAGGCCATATTTTTGTATAAGATAACTGGCTACTGCCAGGTTTTCGATTTGGGCATCTGCCTTGCCAAAAGAGACACTTTCAAGTCCCTTGAGCGGGGATTCAACATAATAGGGGATAAAATTAATCCCATCACGTTTTAACCATTCAATGGTTGAAATTTTTCGTATCACTGCTAATTTCTTACCGGCTAAGTCCTCAACACCACCAATAAAAGGCATATCTTTTTTATTTATAATTACCAAAGGGAATGAAAGATATGGACTGGAAAAACTTAAGAATTTTTCTCGTTCGTCGGTTTTAGCAATACAGGGAATCAAATCAATTTTGCCTGATTCGGCTCTTTTTAATACTTCTGGCCAGGGCAGGTTGTTCTGCACGTTCACCTTTACCCCAAGCTGATTCATAATAGCGTTAATATAGTCAGCAGATATTCCTTTCAGGCCACCATCTTCTTCAAAGTAATGAAAGGGAGGAAAAGATTTAGGCCCTCCTATTTCTATTGATTGGTGGTCTTTTAACCAGGCTTTCTCAACAGGTGTAAGCTTAAGGTCTATTAGCGATATTTCTATTCCCTTGTTTAATCCTTGATCCTCTGCCAGTGCCAGTACAGAAAAAATACTGAGCATTATAAGGACAAGAATACTGTAAGTTTTAGCCATTATTTTTTTTTGCTTTTCCTCGTTTTTCATTTTTTATACCAGTCTTAATTGCCATAAAGTTCATCTGAACATTCAGAGCACATGCTATCCATAGTCTTGCACACTCCAAAACCATAAAACCACCAGAACTTATTGATATTCCGGTCAATTCAATTAATGCAACAGTAATACATATTGTGATGCAAGACAAATAAATTATCAGAATAATATTAAACTTTATAGGCAAGTGGAAAATAAAATTAATAAAGATCCCAATCAACATAATTGAAGATACAGATTATTTTTGAAAACTCAGACCCATTCATTCTATATCTTAATTTAATCTTGAAAAAATTTTTCAATTTTCTGAGACTATGAGCTAAGTTACATATCGAATTCTAAACTGAATTTTAGTGAGGAGGTCGGGGTATGGGTTGCAGGAAAGCGTTGATTGGCCTTCTGTACAGGGTCTTAACGCAGTTGAGCGTTAAGACCGCCAAGTGTTTGAGCGTAAGCTCACAATACTCAATGTATTGCTCCGGTTAAAATTATCACCCGCGTTGTACTCAGTTTGTAGTGGTGCTTTTGCATCCAAAATTTTCAGATTTCCGGTCAGGAACTATTCAACCTTGTGCCAGGTCTGGGTTCTGAAGAAAAAGGCAATATAGCCCCGGACCATAAGTTTTCCATCCTCAGGCCATAATTTGCAAGTATATATTTTGCCTTCCTTGGGATCCAGTATTGTGCCGCCGCTGTATCCAGTGCTTGTTTTAGCAATATCTTTGATAATGATCATCCCTTTTGTGGGCTGGTTTTTACGTGGATCATCATCCGGGCACTTATCACAGACAGGATCAGGATCTTCTCCGGGTTTACGAAATAATTCTGTTATCTGGCCGAAATATTTCCCATCTTTTTCATAAATCTGCACAATGGATTTTGGGTCACCAGTCTTGTCATCAATGGTTTTCCATTTTCCTACAATGGAAACATCTTCGGCAAAACTTAAGGCAATAAAACAAAAGAAAAAAAGAACAGGCAAAATAGAAAGTTTAAACAAATTTTTCATAATCTGTCTCCAGCAAGTTATTATTAATAAGATAAACACAGCTATTCTTCTTAGTCTTATGTCTGTTTGGTGTCAAGAAAAAAGTATAAGGCAAGGCAGGCATGGATGATGTTGGGCCTGCCTTTCTTTGGGATCATTAGAACGATTTATAGATTCTCAGGTTTTACAACAGGGTGTTTCTTCAGGTATTCCAATCTGTTTAAACCATTAATATAGGCCAGTGCGCTTGCCGTAATGATATCCGGATCAGCTCCTTTTCCAAGGGCTATGATTCCGTCTTCCTGCAGCCTGACCGTTACTTCGCCCTGGGCATCTGTCCCCTCTGTCAAAGCAGAGATGGTAAATCTCAGGAGTTCGGATTTGGTATTGGTCAGTTTGGATATAATATTGTATACAGCATCAATGGGGCCGTTTCCTTCTGTTGCCCCCTGGGTTTTGCGGCCGTTGATACTCAGCTGTACACTGGCCGTGGGAAAGACCGTGTTTCCGGATAATACATGGATATATTCAAGTTTGAAAACTTCTGAACTTCTTAATACCCCTTCGTTAATAAGTGCCTCGATGTCTTCATCCCGGATGCTTTTTTTCTTGTCTGCCAGACGTTTGAATTTTTCAAAAACTATATCCAGTTCTTCTTTTGAAAGATTGTATCCAATTTCCTGGATGTGGGAATTTAAGGCGTGACGTCCTGAATGTTTTCCTAAAACAAGGTTGTTTTTGTTAAGACCAATGGTTTCAGGTTTCATGATCTCATAGGTCATGGGATTTTTCAGTACTCCGTCTTGGTGGATACCGGCTTCATGGGCAAAGGCATTGGCACCCACAATTGCCCGGTTCGGCTGGATAAGGATTCCCGTGATCATGCTCACCAGTCGGCTTGTGGGATAAATTCTTCTGGTGTCAATGGATGTGGTCTGGGGAAAGAAATTGGGTCTTGTATGCACCGACATGACCACTTCCTCAAGGGAAGTGTTCCCGGCTCTTTCTCCAATACCATTAATGGTTACTTCAACCTGCCTGGCCCCGGCT
Source organism: Candidatus Desulfobacula maris (assembly GCA_014383445.1). Classification (GTDB taxonomy): domain Bacteria; phylum Desulfobacterota; class Desulfobacteria; order Desulfobacterales; family Desulfobacteraceae; genus Desulfobacula; species Desulfobacula maris. Next base: position 5,046 of record JACNHV010000290.1, read on the forward strand.
TTTATGGCAGCAAGGGTATTGGACGTGGCAAGGCCAAGATCATTATGGCAATGAACACTCAATACTGCCTTATTCATATTGGGCGTATTCTTCATGACATATTTTACAAGCTCACCAAATTCTTCAGGAATAGCGTATCCCACCGTGTCTGGAAGATTTATAGTGGTGGCACCGGCATCAATAACCGCTTCAAATACCTTGCATAAAAATGCAGGATCAGATCTTGAACCGTCTTCTGCGGAGAATTCTACATTATCTGTGTATGATGCGGCAAGCCGAACAGATTTGACTGCCTGTTCCAGGACCTGGGAAGGTTCCATTGCAAGTTTATATGTCATATGCAGGTCAGATGTGGCAATAAAGGTGTGGATTCTTGGGTTAACTGCATCTTTAATGGCATCCCATCCCCGGATGATATCAGCTTCACTGGCCCTGCAAAGTGCTGCAACCTGGGAAATTTTAAGGGTTTGGGCAATGGCTTGGACTGCCTCAAAATCTCCTTCAGATGCGGCGGGAAATCCTGCTTCGATAACGTTGACACCCAGTTTTTCAAGCTGGGTGGCAATCCGCAGTTTTTCAGCCTTGTTCATGCTGGCTCCAGGTGATTGTTCCCCATCTCTTAAAGTGGTATCAAAAATAATAAGCTGGTTGTTTTTTGTCATGTTATTTTGCCTTATTTTTATTGTACATTGGTTTTTTATTGTCTAATGATAGTTTATATTGAAAACTGTCGGCCAGAGCCTGCCAGCTTGCTTCTATGATGTCTTCTGAAACTCCGATTGTTGAAAATATATTATTTTCATCCCGTGATTCAATAAGGACGCGCACCTTTGCATCAGTACCGTCCATGCCGTCAATGACACGGACTTTAAAGTCCACAAGGTGCAGATCGTCAATTTGCGGGTATATGGTGGTAAGCGCCTTTCTTAATGCATTATCCAGGGCGCTGACAGGGCCTTCTCCTTCTGCTGAAGTGATTTCCGTTGTATTGCCCACCCTTATTTTAATCATGGCATGGGAATAACATGGCCGTTCCTTGTCTTTTTCAACCACCACCCTGAAAGATTCAAGCTCAAAATAGGGGACAAACTGATCAGTCAGTTTTTCCATGATAAGTTTTAATGAACCTTCAGCTGCATCAAATTCAAACCCGTAATCTTCAAGTTCCTTGATGCTGGATACGATCTGATGCCCTGTGACACCGTTTTTACCTATATCTACTCCCAGCTCCTTGGCCTTATATTCGATATTGCTTTTACCGGACTGCTCTGAAACAATAACTCGGCGTTTGTTTCCCACCAGTTCAGGAGAAATATGTTCATAGGCCCTGGGATTTTTCATTATCGCACTTACATGAACCCCGCCTTTATGGGCAAACGCACTCTTGCCGACAAAGGGTCTTGAATTGACAGGCGGTACATTGGCAGTTTCAGAAATAAACCGGGAAAGATTCAATAGCTTTTCAAGATTTTCCCGGCTCATGCAATCCCGGTTCATTTTAAGCGCCAGAATAGGGATAATGGCTGTCAGGTCAGCATTCCCGCACCGCTCGCCATATCCATTGATGGTTCCCTGGACCATGGTTGCGCCCGCATGAACCGCCGTTATCGAATTGGCCACTGCCATGGCGCAGTCATTATGGGTGTGGATGCCAAAAATAAGATTGGATTTTCCTTTAACCTGAAGGTCAGACCTGAAATGTTTAATTGCTGTTTTCGTTATGCTCTCAATCTCACAGGGCAGGGACCCGCCATTGGTATCGCAGAGAACCAGGCATTTTGTCCCGCCCTCAACAGCGGCTTCAAGGGTATTCAGGGCATAGTTTGGATTGGCTTTGTACCCGTCAAAGAAATGCTCTGCATCATAGAAAACTTCCCGGTTATGGGTTATAAGGTAAGCCACGCTCTCTTTAATCATGGCAAGATTTTCTGCCTTTGTATTCTCCATGATGGATTCAACATGCAGGTCCCATGACTTTCCAAATATTGTGATCACAGGCGCCTGGCTGTTTATCAATGCCTGGATGTTGGCATCCTGGTCGCAGGTTTTTCCCGGGCGCCGGGTGGAACCAAAAGCAGCCACTTTTGCGTTTTTGAATTTTATATCTTTTACAAGTTCGAAAAAATGCTGGGCCCCGGGGTTTGATCCGGGCCAACCGCCTTCAATATAGTGGATACCTGCGTCATCTAAGCGTTTTGCTATTTTAACCTTATCTTCAGTGGAGAAGAAGATGTTTTCTCCCTGCATGCCATCCCTTAGAGTGGTATCGTATATTAGTGTTTTTTCCATTATTTATCCAGTTTGCTTATTTATTTTTTGCCGTTTTCCCTTGCCAGGGCAATGGAACCTGTGGAGGCTATTTCAATGATCCCCATGGGTTTTAATAAAGAGATGATGGCATCGTGCTTTTCATTGTCTCCGGATACTTCTATTGTGTAGTGGGAAAGTCCCACATCAACAATCTTGCATCTAAAAATATCGACAATTCTTAATATGTCTGCCTTTTTTTCAGGCTGAGCATTGACTTTTATTAATGCCAACTGCCGTTGAACATATTTTTTGTCTGTCAGATCATTCACTGTAATGACATTGATCAGCTTATGCAGCTGTTTTTTTATCTGGTCAATGATCTGGGGCTCGCATTTGGTCACCATGGTGATTCTTGATACATCAGGCTCGGCCGTGCTTGCCACGCTCAAGCTATCAATATTAAACCCCCGGCCTGAAAAAAGGCCTGCAATCCTTGAAAGAACCCCTGGTTCATCATCTACAAGGATAGAAAGTAAGTAGCTGTTTGTTTTCATATAAAACATCCTTTGCAAATTTAAAATTAAACCAGAAGCATTTCTGTAATTGAACCACCAGCCGGAACCATGGGGTAGACAGATTCTTCCCTGTCCACGACAAAGTCCATGACAACAGTCCCCTTATAGTTAAGACCCTGGGATAAAACAGATTCCACTTCATCGGGCCGGGTGCATCTTAAGCCTTTTGCACCATAAGCTTCGGCCAGTTTCACAAAATCAGGGGAATTTTCCATATTGGTAAAAGAGTAAACTTTTTCATAAAACAGCTCCTGCCACTGTCTTACCATGCCAAGGTTTTGATTATTTAAAATGACTATTTTAATATCTATTTTTGATTCAATGGCAGTCATTAATTCCTGGATATTCATCTGGATGGATCCGTCTCCTGCAATATCAATAACCATTTTATCAGGGCAGGCTGCCTTGGCACCGATGGCGGCAGGCAGTCCAAATCCCATGGTCCCAAGACCGGCAGATGAAATAAAGTGATTGGGTTTGTTAAAGTGATAATACTGGGCAGCCCACATCTGGTTTTGCCCGACCTCAGTTGTAATAATAGCATCGCCCTTTGTGAGTTCATAAAGTTTTTCAACAACAAACTGGGGTTTGATCACGTCACTGCCCTGGTCATATTTCAAGGGAGTGGTACTCTTCCATTCCTGGATCTGATTCAGCCATTGGGGCCGACCTTTTTTAAGATCATCTATTTTCAGGTCTTCCATTAATTCAAGGATACCTTTAAGGGCAGTTTTACAATCCCCCACAATGGGGCATTGGACTTCAATGTTTTTGTGAATAGACGTGGGATCAATATCAATTTGAACAATTTTGGCATTGGGTGCAAATTTTTCAATATTTCCCGTAACCCTGTCATCAAATCGAACACCTGCGGCAATCATGAGATCACAATGACCAATGCTCATATTGGCCCGATAGGTGCCGTGCATGCCCAGCATTCCAAGCCATAGAGGATCTGATCCTGGAAATGCACCCAGACCCATCAAAGATGCAGTAACGGGGATGTCTGCCATTTTTGCAAGACGGGTTATTTCCCTGGAAGCCTGGGAGAGGATAACACCGCCACCGGCAAAAATGACCGGCCTTTTAGCCTGTCGGATCATATTGACCACTTTGTTGAGTTGTTTTTTGTTGGGCTTATAATTGGGTTTGTAGGATTTCAAAGAGATCTCGCCGGGTTCTTTAAAATCAATCTGGGCCTGCAAAATATTTTTTGGAAGATCAACGAGAACAGGGCCGGGTCTTCCCGACCTTGCCAGATAAAAGGCTTCTTTAATGGTTGAAGCCAGTTTGTCTACACTTTTTACAAGGTAATTGTGTTTGGTGCAGGGCCTTGTGATACCCACTATATCCACTTCCTGGAATGCATCATTCCCGATCAGTCCTGTTGGTACCTGGCCTGTAAACACAACAATGGGGATGGAGTCAGAATGTGCAGAAGCAATTCCAGTCACAGCATTGGTAGCACCTGGGCCTGAAGTAACCAGGGCAACACCAACTGATTTGTTGGCCCTGGCATAGCCGTCAGCCGCATGGACAGCACCCTGTTCATGCCGGACTAGGATATGGCGAAGGCCTTCCTGTTTTGCAAGGGCATCATAAATATCAATGACAGCACCGCCTGGATATCCGAAAATGGTGTCAATACCTTCTGCCTTAATCATTTTAATAAGAATCTGGGCGCCGTTAAGTTTCATTTTTTATCTCCTAAAATGTATCTTTAACCACAAGGGTCACACGTAAATATAGCACCGTTGCCAGCCGAACTCACCATCCTGGCATACCGGGCCATATATCCTGTTTTAATTTTGGATTCAGGTTTTTTCCATTTGGCAAACCTGTTTGCAATTTCATCTTCAAAAACCAGAAGTTCAATGGATTTAGCTGGAATATCTATTTTGATCTGATCATTTTCTTTAACAATCGCGATAAGCCCTCCCTCTGCAGCTTCCGGAGATATGTGGCCAATGGAAGCCCCTTTTGAACCCCCTGAAAATCTGCCATCCGTTATAAGGGCAACAGTTTCATCAAGTCCCATGCCTGCTATGGCTGATGTGGGGGTGAGCATCTCACGCATGCCAGGTCCACCTGCCGGGCCTTCATACCGGATGACAATTACATCTCCTTTGTTAATTTGATTTTCAAGAATCGCTTTGGTTGCTTCTTCTTCAGAATCAAATACCCTGGCCGGGCCCTGATGCCGGAGCATCTTATCAAGAACGGCAGATTGTTTGACCACACAACCTTCTTTGGCAAGGTTGCCAAAGAGCACTGCTAATCCTCCTTGTCTGTGATAGGGATTCTCAACAGGCCGTATCACCTGCTGGTCTTTTTTAATAACCGCCTCAAGGTTTTGACCCATTGTTTTTCCAGTGGCAGTCAAACAATCAATATTAATCATGCCATGGTCAGAAAGTTCTTTCATGACAGCAGGGATACCACCGGCAAAATTTAAGTCTTCAATGCGGTCTTCACCCCCCGGGCTTAGAGAACATAAATGGGGGGTTTTTTGGCTGACCTCATTAATGAGGTTCAGATCAATATCAACATGGGCTTCATTGGCAATAGCTTTTAAATGAAGCACTGTGTTGGTGGAACACCCTAGAGCCATATCAACCACCAGGGCATTCATAAAGGCATCTTTTGTCATAATCTTATCAGGGCAAATATCTTTATTTAAGAGTTCCATGATTTGTATTCCAGTCTGTTTGGCCAGGCGAATTCTTTCCGACATAGGTTCGGGAATGGTTCCATTTCCCGGAAGAGCCATTCCAATGGCTTCTGTCAGGCAATTCATTGAGTTTGCCGTAAACATTCCGGCACATGATCCGCAGGTGGGGCAGGCGGCATTTTCTATGTCAAGAAGCTGGCTTTGGGTCATCCTGCCGGACTTGACCGCGCCCACGGCTTCAAATACAGTAATAAGATCAATTTTTTTATTTTTGTCCTCAGGATGTTTCCCGGAAAGCATTGGACCACCGCTGATAAATATGGCTGGAATATTCAATCGTGCTGCAGCCATGAGCATACCCGGGACAATTTTATCACAATTGGGTACCATGACAATGGCATCAAAGGGATGGGCCATGGCTGTGACTTCTATGGAGTCTGCAATGAGTTCGCGGGATGCAAGAGAGTAGTGCATGCCTGCATGATTCATAGCAATCCCGTCACAGATACCAATGGTTGAAAACTCCATGGGGGTTCCGCCAGCCATATAAATACCTGCCTTAACCGCTTTGACAATATTGTCCAGATGCATGTGGCCGGGGATCAATTCATTGGCAGAGTTGGCAATGCCTATAAGGGGCTGGTTGATTTCTCTGTCTGTATATCCCATGGCCTTGAACAGGCTTCGATGGGGGGCTCTTGCCGTACCTTTTGTTGCAATGTGGCTTCTCATGTTGTTTGTCTCCAAAATGAAAAAGCCGTTATCTGCTCCCTGGGGGCTGATAACGGCTTTTAAAGTTGATTTAAGGTTTATGCCACTACGAGCCCCTTCGCCTGGAGGTGATAATAATCACCTCCACGATAATAAGGACTAGTAGTATGTTAATAATATTTATATTCATAATTTTTACTTTAGTTAAATAAGTTTTAATATATATAAATTTTATTCGAGTCAAGAGTCAAGAAAAAAATTCACACGAGCAATATTTTATTTTCTAAAAAGAAAGAACCTGTAAATTATAAACAAGCCATCTGATTTTATTATCCAGCTGCTGACACATGATTAATGGAAGAAGCCATAAACCCTGCTCCAAATCCATTGTCAATATTTACTACAGCAATATTTGAGCTGCAGGAATTGAGCATTCCTAAAAGGGCGGTCATCCCTCCAAAACTCGTACCATATCCAATGCTCGTAGGAACTGCTATGACAGGAGCTTTGACCATTCCTGCAACCACACTGGGTAAAGCACCTTCCATCCCGGCAACAACAATGATGACGGCAGCATTTATAATTTTCTCCTGGTGGGCAAAAAGACGGTGAATACCGGCTACCCCGACATCAAAGATGGATTCAATTTCATTTCCCATTGCCTGGGCAGTTAAAAAAGCTTCTTTTGCAACGGGGATATCAGATGTCCCGGCAGAAATCACAAGGATTTTTCCTATGCCTGTGATTTTAGGCTCATTTTTTTTAAGCCATAAAAATTTTGCATCTTCAAAATAATCCGCCCCTTGAAATGCTGAAATTATTTTTTGTGCTTTTTCCTGTTTAAGACGGGTCACAAGAATGATATCCTCATGGATGATCATTTTTTCCATGATACCAATGATTTGTTCACTAGTTTTCCCTTGTCCGAAAATTACTTCAGGAAATCCCTTTCTTAAAGACCTATGATGGTCTATCTGGGCAAAATCAATATTTTCAAAGGAGATATGAGTAAGTTGCTTTTGCGCATTCTCAATAGATAAGGACCCTTTGGCCACCTGGTTTAAAATATTTTTTAAATTTTCCTGGTTCATGAATTTTAAATATCATTATCAAACAGAATGAGTCAAGGGATAGTGTACAACCCATGGCCCAGCCGGCAAACGAAAATTTGATGGTGGATTTGGGACTCCTTGTCTTCTTGCACTTCTTCAAGGAATATTATAAAAGTTTAAAATAAAATTTTTTTTATGGGAAGACAAATGGAGAAAGACCAGGTATTTGCAGGGAAAAAACTAAAAATCCAACCCTTTGAATTTAATAAAGAGGTGGCCCGGGTGTTTGATGATATGCTGAATCGATCCGTGCCTTTTTACAAAGAAAGTATTAGACGGCAATCACAGCTTGCAGAGCAATTTTATCAACCAGGCAGTCGTATTTATGATCTTGGCTGTTCCCATGGAAATCTTGGAATCTTGGTCCTTGAGCAATTTAAAGAAAAGCCATTTAAAATGGTGGCAGTGGATAGTTCCAAACCCATGATTGAAAAGTATTCAAAACGGCTCGAAAAATATGATAATGCTTCGCAAATTGATCTTGTCTGCGGTTTTTTAGAAGATATACAAATTAAGGACGCGTCAGTGGTTCTAATCAATCTGACCCTACAGTTTCTTGACATGAAAAAACGCGATGACCTGATAAAAAAAATTTATCAGGGGATGAATCCAAACAGCATCCTTGTTTTAACTGAAAAAATAGTTCATGCATCAAAGGAATTGAATGATCTTCAAACACAATTTTACACTGCATTTAAACTTGAAAACGGGTATTCAGAACTTGAGATCAGTCAAAAAAGAGATGCCCTGGAAAAGGTTCTTGTTCCAGATACCATTGAAACCCATGAAAAGCGGATTTTAAATGCTGGATTTGCTAAATTTGATATCTGGCTTAAATGGTTTAATTTTGCCTCAATGATGGCGATAAAGAGGTAACCATAAAGGTCATAAATAACCATAAAGGTAACACGTAACCACAAGGGTCACACGTAACCACAAGGGTCACAAGTAAAAATGGAAAGACTTCTTCAACACCGGCACCGCCTGAAAATAGACCATTGGTACAATGAATTTAAAACACTTATAAAAGACCAGAGGAGTTTTCTGGATCATGCCAAAGGTAATTCTTTAAAGTTTAAAACCGTTCTTGAAACCATGCCGGCTGCTATGCCTTCTTTTATCGATCTTGAAAGCCGCACCATCACCATTGGCGATCCATCGGATCTGACTTTGGAAGGGCAGAGCTTGCTGACCGATAAGCTGGGACAGCTTTGTCCCTGGCGAAAAGGACCTTTCAATCTTTTCGGGATTTTAATTGATTCCGAGTGGCAGTCCTGGATGAAATGGGAACGTCTGCTTCATCATATCACTAACCTTAAGGGACGCCGCATCCTTGATATTGGGTCAAGTAACGGGTACTACATGTTTAGGATAGCGGCCTGTAATCCATTGATGGTATTGGGGTTAGAACCCCAGAGCTCATTTTATTTTCAATATCTTGCCCTGCAAAAATTTTTAAAACAGGAAAACGTATTCTGTCTTCCTGTTTCCCATGATCAGCTGCCGAAAATGGATAAGTATTTTGATACAGTGTTTTGCATGGGGGTTTTGTACCATCGAAAATCACCCGTTCAAATGCTTAAGGATATTTGTGATTCCATGAGATCCGGTGGGGAACTGGTACTTGAAAATCTCATCATTAATTCAAAAAAAAATTTTTGTCTTTTTCCAAAAGACCGATATGCAAAAATGCGAAATATTTTTTTCATTCCTGATCTTCTGGTAATGGAATCCTGGCTGTTGCGGGCAGGTTTTACAAATATCAGATGTGTGGATATTACCAAAACCTCCCTTGAAGAGCAGAGAAAAACCAGATGGATCCAAACGGAAAGCCTGAAAGATTTTCTTGATCCCAATGATCCTGATAAAACAGTGGAAGGGCATCCTGCCCCTGTCCGGGCTATTTTTATTGCACAGGCAGCCTAAGATAATCCCATTTGGATCTATATTAGGAATTTGTTCTTCAAATGGGATTATCTTAAAAGGTGAAAAGGATTTTTGGGTGGGGTCATGAATTGTGTGGGGGCATGAATTGGGTTGATCTGGCAGTGGTTTTTAGGTTAAAGAAGATTTTAGGTTTTAGGGCATTGTTTAAATTACAGCTAAGGATTGATTTTCCTGCATATTAGATTTGGATACCTATGAATTATAAAACTATTGCAAACGTCCTGGGAAAATTATTGATCGTTACCGGCATTTCCATGGTGTTTCCATTGATCTGCTCGCTGTATTATAAGGAAGATGATCTGTATGCCCTTGCCATTACCGGGATCACTATCATTGGTATGGGGGTTCCTTTGTGGTGGTTTTTTCGCAGGGATCGAGATTTAAATATAAAAGACGGCTTTTTTATTGCTTTTTTTGGATGGATTTTGATTTCTGCGGTTTCAGGCCTGCCGTTTATGATCCATGGATCAATTCCTTTTTTCACTGATGCCTTTTTTGAGATGATGTCCGGTTATACCACAACTGGTTCAACCATATTGACGGATATCGAAAAGGTTCCGCACGGATTGTTATTCTGGCGCAGTCAAACCCATTTGCTGGGGGGCATGGGGTTTTTAACATTGACCATAATCTTTTTGCCCCATGGAATGGG
>JACNHV010000316.1 GCA_014383445.1 Candidatus Desulfobacula maris
AAAGAGGGCCTGCATTATTGCGGGCCTTTTTTGATTGCAGATGTTGCAAGAAAATCTACTACCTCATTCTCTTTAATCCCTGAATGCCCTTTTACTTTAATGAATGAAAGGTCACAAAATTTATTCATTAATGTCCTGATTTCATAAATAAGCGCCTGGTTTTTTTGGGGTTTCCAGTTTTTTGTCAATGATCCGATAGAATAACTTGAGTCTGAAAAAATACGAACGGGCAAGTCATTTCGCTTTAGTTCTTCCAAAGCCCTTTTTATGGCTGTCAGCTCTGCAATATTATTGGTTGCCACACCAATATATTGTGAGATTTCTTTTTTATTTTTACCATGAATAAGAAGAATACCAATGCCGGAAGGACCAGGATTGCCTGAGGATGCGCCATCGGTATAGATTTTAATGCAATTGTGGGGCAGGTCTGTTTCAAGTTTTTGTTTTTTTGTGACATTTTGGGCCTTGGGTTTTATTGCTGATGGAAGAGACATTGATTTTTTTTTAGCTGGAACAGACTGTTCTTCAGGGCTCAGGCTCTCGGGCTTGACCCGGTATTCATAATCTTGTTTTAAATTGTACTTTATCAATACCAATCCTTTTTCAATCAAAAGGTTTTTATTAGTGTCTGTTTGAGCCCAAACTTTGTTGCCTTTAAAACTCATCCTTTTCCATGAGTCAGCCTGATCTTGATCATTCATATAAATAATATTTTCCTGAAAGGGATTTAAATTGTTTAAGTTCGTCCTGCCATTGATCTGATAAAAGACTTATGTCTTCTAAATTGGTCAGTCTTTTTCGAAGTGTTTTGCTGCCCAGGATCAGATCCATGGGCATCCGCTCAAATTCATATTCATAGGGTGGGGTTTTAAATTTAAAGTCATTTTTGTGATGCTTGATAATCAATTGCATTAAGACCAGGGATGAAAAATAAGGCTTAAACTCTTTTTTTGAAGTAACATGAATTTGAAAACCTTTACAAATATTGCCCTGCCATTTCCCGGAAGTGGGTTCAAAATTTACGGGACGCAGGAAAGCGCCTTTTATCAATTCATCAGCCTCGGGTTTAATTTTTTTAGTGTCCAGAAAAGGGGCACCAAATAGCTCAAAAGGCAAAGTTGTGCCGCGCCCCTCAGATATGTTAGTGCCTTCAAAAATAACCTGTCCCGGATAAACCATGCATGATTGCGGTGTGGGCAGATTCGGGGAAGGGGCGATCCAGGAAAGCCCTGTGTCCTGCCAATACATCTGCCTTTTCCAGCCGTTCATGGGGATGATAGTCAGGTTACACCCTATTTGAAATTCCTGGTTAAAAAATTGTGAAATTTCTCCAATGGTCAATCCATGCCGCATGGGAATAGGAAATCTGCCAACAAAGGAGGCATAATCTTTTGAAAGAATATTGCCTTCAATCTGTGTTCCGCCGATGGGGTTGGGCCGGTCAAGAATAACAACCTGCTTTTTAAGCTTTGCCGCCGTTTCAAGGCAATAGGCAACAGTATAAATAAAGGTATAAACCCGTGTGCCAACATCCTGAATATCAATAAGTAAAACATCAATCTGATCGAACATTTTTTGGGTTGGAATCCTTGTATCATTGTATAAACTGTATACAGGAATATTTAGTTGGGGTTCCATAAAGTGGCCGGACTCGATCATGTTGTCTTGTTTTTCAGCATAAAAACCATGCTGTGGAGAAAATAATGCTTTTAATTGTTCTGGAAAAAAGTGATGGATAAGTGCTGATGCATGCGTGAAACGACAGTCAACGGATGCCGGGTTGGATAACAGGCCTAGCCCTTTTCCTTTCAGGTATTCAGGTGGATCTGTGATAAGCTTTTCAAGCCCTATGGTTACCTTATTTTTCATAAAAATCCTTAACCTTATCTGTTTAATTCTAATCTCTTAATTATCATAGCCATTGACAAAATTTCAAATCATAACTAATTATTATTCTTTTCATCGTAATTAACGCACATGCCCTGGAGGGCACAACAGATTATGAAAGAGATGTGAGATGTGAGGGAAACAAAACGAATGGTTTTTTCTCACTACTCAAGACTCATATCTCAGCACTTTTATATAAAGAGATCAGACCATGAAATTTAAAATCAGTGAATCAATAGCAACAATTAAGCCCTATGAGCCAGGCAAACCTCTCAAGGAGGTTGAACAAGAGTACAATATTTCCAATGTGATCAAGCTTGCCTCCAATGAAAATCCCATTGGATTTTCACCAAAGGTTTATGATGCAGTCTCAAAACATATGAAGGTCATGAACCGGTATCCTGAATCCACAGCCCCTGTTTTAAATGGTATGCTGGCCCAAAAATTTCATGTTAACACGCAGAATATTGTTTTGGGGAACGGGTCTGATGATATTATCGCACTTTTGGCCCATGGCTTTTTAAATCCTGGTGATGAGGCTTTAATGCCGCTCCCCTCGTTTTTAATGTATGAAATCAGTGTTAAAACAGCTAAAGCAATACCTGTCATGGTTCCTTTAATTGATTTTTCAACAAATCTTGAAGGCATTGTTGATAAAATATCATCTAAAACCAGATTGATTTTTATAACCAACCCATTTAATCCAACAGGCAGTACAATTACTTATAATGAATTCAATGAATTTTCACAAAAAGTGCCGGATGATGTCATTATTGTTGTGGATGAAGCCTATATTGAATTTGTAAGGGATAAAGCAGTTTATAATTCCCTGCAAAACCCATTAGATGATCCAAGGATTGTCACTTTGAGGACATTTTCTAAAGCCTATGGACTGGCAGGATTCAGAATAGGGTATGGCATAATGGATACTGAAATTGCGCAAATTTTAAACAGGATCAGGCAACCCTTTAATGTGAACACTCTTGCCCAGGCGGCAGCTGTTGCTGCCATTGGGGATGAACAATTTTTAAACAAGAGTATCCAAACCACCCATGATGGTCTTGATTTTTTGTATGATCAACTTGCTGTCCTTGGTATTCACTGCCTGCCCACCCAATCTAATTTTTTAATGATGGATCTTAAAACAGATGCAACCCAGGTATTTGAACAAATGCTGAAATTGGGTGTTATCGTAAGGTCAATGAAATCATACGGGTTTGATACGTTTTTAAGGGTGAATACGGGTACAAAAGAAGAGAATATTGTTTTTATAGCTGCCCTGAAAAAGGTTTTAGAAAAATAAGGATTTACTTATGAACACCAGAATTATAACCATTGACGGTCCGGCCGGGGCAGGTAAAACAACGGTAAGCAGGATGCTTTCAAAAAAACTGGGATGTGTTTATGTTGACACTGGCGCCTTGTACAGGGGGGTGGCCTATGAAATCCAAAGACAGGGAATTGACTGGGAAAATGATGAAGTTCTTGACGATTTTTTAAAACATCTGGATCTTAATTTTTTGATGGAAAATGATAGGCTCATCTTAATATCGTCGGGCAGGGATATAACAAATTTTATCAGGACACCCGACATATCCATGTTGGCATCTGCATCTTCTGCAAAACCGCAGGTAAGAGCAGCCCTGCTGGGTATTCAAAGGAATATCGCAAAAACAAAGGATGCGGTTTTTGAAGGCAGGGATATGGGAACGGTGGTATTTCCTGATGCCGTACATAAATTTTTCCTTTTTGCAGATTTATGTATTCGTGCAAAAAGGCGGAATGATGAAATGCCCGATGAAACAAAGGATATTAAGCTGGTTCAAGAAGAGATGAAAATAAGGGATGGGAAAGATTCTCAAAGAAAAACAGCACCCTTAAAGCCTGCAGAAGATGCCATTAAAATTGACTCCTCATTTTTAACCATTGAGCAGGTGGTTGAAAAAATGGTCAAATGCATTGAGAAGGCCTGAAAAGCTTAATAATTTTGTTGATTTTTTTATTTTCATTTGATATAAAGGCAAATTGTACTTGACCATAATTTTGTTTTTGTGGGGGAGTATAAAATACGTTTAGGGAGATTAATATTAATGAATGACATTGCTGAAGAAAACAAAAATCAAAAAATGAATACTGAAACCTTAGAGAAAGAAGAAGTCACTTTAGAGGAAAAAGAAGCTACTTTAGAAGAAGAAGTCACTTTAGAAAAAGAAGCTACTTTAGAAGAAGAAGTCACTTTAGAGGAAAAAGAAGCTACTTTAGAAGAAGCGGCTAGTTTAGAAGAAAAAGAAGTTACTTTGTCTGAAATTACAGGTGAAGAAACCATGGAAGAGCTTTTGGGCATCTATGAGTCCAGCCTTAAAAAGTTTGAGGAAGGTCAAGTAGTAACTGGAACTATAATATCTGTTGCCAGGGACATGGTTCTTGTAGATGTTGGATATAAATCTGAAGGACAGATCTCTATTCGGGAATTCATTGATGAGAAAGGCAATGTAAATGTCAAAGTCAACGACAAAGTTGAGGTAATGATTGAAGTGTGGGATGAAGAAGAAGAAACAGTTCTTCTGTCACATGAAAAAGCCAAAAAAGTTAAAGTTTGGGATGCAATTAAAGACATTTACGATGCAGATGAGACTATCAAAGGTGTCATTACCAGCCGGGTTAAAGGTGGCTTTTCAGTTGATATAGGGTTGCTTGGGTTCCTTCCAGGATCACAGGCTGATCTTCGACCCATCCGGAACATGGATGAAATGGTTAACAAGACCTATACATTTAAAATTCTCAAATATAATAAAAAAAGAAACAATATTGTACTTTCAAGACGAGTTCTTCTTGAAGCAGATCGGGATAAACTTAGAACAACCACCCTTAAGGCCATTGAAGATGGTAAGGTCATGGAAGGTATTGTTAAAAATATCACTGAATACGGTGTGTTTGTGGATCTTGGCGGTGTAGACGGTCTTCTCCATATAACAGATATTTCATGGGGCAGGGTTAAACATCCTTCAGAACTTTTTTCCATAGGAGATAAAATTAATGTCAAGATTCTTTCTTTTGATTTTGAAAAAGAGAGAGTATCACTTGGCATGAAACAATTGACACCTGATCCATGGACAACTGCAGTTGAAAAATACCCAGTTGATTCAAAAATAGTCGGCAGTGTAGTCAGCCTGACCGATTACGGTGCATTTATCGAACTTGAAGAAGGGGTTGAAGGACTCATTCATGTGTCTGAAATGTCCTGGACAAGAAAAATTCGACATCCATCCCAGATGGTAACTGTTGGTGAAGAAGTTGAAGCCGTCGTGCTTGACCTGAAACCTGAGAACAGAAGAATTTCTCTTGGGATCAAACAGACTGTAGATAATCCCTGGGAAGTTATCTCTCAAAAATATCCGGTAGGGACTATTATTGAGGGTAAAATTAAAAATATTACTGAATTCGGACTTTTTATTGGAATTGATGATGATATTGACGGACTTGTTCATATCTCTGATATTTCCTGGACAAAGAGGATCAAACATCCATCTGAAGTATATAAGAAAAATGAAACTATTCAAGCCGTAGTCCTTGATATTGACAAATCCAATGAAAGATTTTCTTTAGGGATAAAACAAACCCAGGCAGACCCATGGGAATCAGTTGCCCTTCGCTATGAAGTGGGCAAGGAGATCTCCGGTGTTATCACCAATTTGACAGACTTTGGTGTATTTGTTGAATTAGAAGAGGGTATTGAAGGACTTGTTCATGTATCTGAAATCAGTAAAGAGAATGTGAAAAGTCCTAAAGAACGCTACAAGAACGGTGAAACCATTACTGCAAAAGTAATGAACATCAATAGTGATGAAAGACGGATCGGCCTTTCTATCAAGCGCCTTGAAGAAGATGATGATGACAAGCATCTTGAAGAGTTTGCCAAGAATATGAAACCTGCAACCTCTTCTTTTGGTGAAATCCTGAGAAATAATATCCAGGAGCAGATCGAAGCAAATAAAATCCAGGAGAAGATCAAAGCAGATAAAATCCCGAAGAAGATCAAAGCAGATAAAATCCAGGAGCCGATTGAGCCTGTTATCCAGGAGCCGATTGAAGCAAATGATACTCAGGAACCACAAAAACAGGATAAAGAAAAAACTGATATACCTGAAAAAGAATAACGCAAAACACAATACCATCGTTTCTGAGTGCTGAATAGTGTATATGGGCCGGTCAAGTAAAATTGAACCGGCCCCTTTTTTTATAAAAACTGATTATATAAGGACGTTAATATGTTTGCCAGAAGACATCCATTTTTATTTTTCTTAATGATTGTTTCCACCTGTTTAACTGTCATTTTCATTGGATTTTTTGTTCTTGTATCATTTGGTTCAAAAATATTGAATACTCAGTTTGCACAGCAGTACTCATCATCTGACGGCAATATCGGTATTGTAGAAATTAATGGTATGATATTATCTTCAAAAAAAACTATTAAGAATATTAAAACATTTCGAGATGATGATGCTATTAAAGCCATTATTTTAAGAATCGATTCTCCAGGTGGTGGCATTGGGCCTGCCCAGGAAATCTATAGGGAAATCATGAAAACCAGGAAAGAAAAAAAAATAATCACCTCCATGGGATCCGTTGCCGCCTCCGGGGGATACTATATTGCATCTGCAACCAGCGGAATCGTTGCCAACCCAGGAACCATCACCGGCAGCATTGGTGTGCTAATGGAATATGCTAATATTATGGAAATCGCTAAAAAAATTGGTATTTCTCCTGTTGTAATCAAAAGCGGTAAGTACAAGGGTATGGGCTCTCCCTTAAGAGAGCTTAAGGATCCAGAAAAAAAAATCCTTCAAGACCTTGTTGATGAGCTTCATCTCCAGTTTGTAAATGATGTTGCAAAGGCTAGAAATATTGATATTCAGACCATGACAACTCTTGCAGACGGAAGAATGTATACTGGTGAAAAAGCGCTTAATTTAAAATTAATAGATCGTCTGGGGAATCTTGATGATGCAGTACAGTGGGCAGGCGAAATGGCCGATATAAAAGGCAAATTAAACCCTGTTTATCCCAAAGAAGATAAAATTACCTTTTTTAAAAAACTGGCAAACACATTACTCAAAGATATCAATATCACCGGCACCATAACGGATAATCTCCGGTATATCATCAATTAAAGAGATAACGCTTGAAGGAGATCCCGGAACAGGACCTCCATCTATAACCACATCAATGGTGTTTACAAAATGATCATGAATCAGTGACGGGTCATCAAACACCCGCCCATCCGGACGGGTTGCGCTGGTTGAAATGATGGGATAGCCAAGCGCACTGGCCAGTGCTAATGCAATTTTATTATCCGGGACCCTTATTCCGGCAGTTCTACGCTTGGTCAGCATTATTTTGGGAACAAGTTTTGATCCTGATAAAACAAATGTATAAGGACCTGGCAATAGTCTTTTCATATTTCTATAGGCAAAGTTAGATACTTTGGCATATTGAGAAATATTTTTTAAATCAGAACAGATAAAGCTGAAGGGTTTGTTTTTATCTCTTTGTTTTATGGTATAAATTTTTTCAATGGCTTTTTTATTCATAATATCACACCCGATACCATAAAAGGTATCCGTTGGGTAGGCCACAATTCCGCCTTTTCTAATAATATCCACCACTCGATCGATCTGGCGTTCCTGAGGATTATGTGGATTGATTTTTAACAGCATGAGTTTTTCTTTATCAAGTTTTCCTTTGGTTTACTTCCCAATTTAATAAGCAAATATTAAAATAAGCAAAGGACAAAATAGCTATAAAAAATATTTATGTCAATCAAATCATCTTTCCCTGTTATCTTTTGTCTTTGGTACCAATATTGATCTTGCTAAAAAATGTTATATTTGCTAACTATTTCTGTTTATATACTGACTTGATTATTAAATATGCCTGGCCGTTTAAGACTTAATTAGATTGCCGGCTTAATAGTATCAATAAACATTTTCCTTTCTGGAGGTTAGCTTATGTCCAATATATTATCCGAGGAAGGACTGTCCTTTGATGACGTCCTGCTATTACCTGACTATTCAGCTATTCTGCCTGATCAAGTCAAGACCCATACCCGTTTGACCAGAGAACTTGAACTGAATATTCCCATTGTCAGTGCAGCCATGGACACTGTTACCGAAGCATTGACGGCCATTAGTATGGCAAGGGCGGGGGGATTGGGTTTTATTCACAGGAATTTGAGTATTGAAGAGCAGGCCATTGAAGTTGATCGGGTAAAAAAATCAGAAAGCGGAATGATTGTTGATCCCATTACTGTCCATCCAGATGTTTCCATTTCAGAAATTTTAAAAATTATGGCCAAATACAGAATTTCCGGGATCCCTGTGACGGAGGGGGATAAACTTGTCGGTATTGTGACCAACAGAGACTTAAGGTTTGAGACCCATCTGGAAAAATCTGCAAGAGAAGTTATGACCACTGAAAATCTTGTCACTGTTCCGGAAAAATGTACACTTGAAGAATCCAAGATCATGCTGCACAGGCATAGAATTGAGAAGCTTCTGGTTGTGGATAAAGGGGGCAAACTCAAAGGCTTGATCACCATAAAGGATATTGAAAAAATAAAAAAATATCCCAATGCCTGCAAGGATTCTTTGGGCAGGTTAAGGGCAGGCGCTGCCATTGGTGTGGGTTCCGACATGATGCAAAGGGTTGAAGCATTGTTAAAGGCAGGGGCGGATGCCCTTGTGATTGACACTTCCCATGGCCATTCAAAAAATGTGATTGACGCTATCAAGAAAATTAAAAATGCTTTTCCACATTGCCAGCTTATTGCAGGAAATGTAGCCATGGAAACTGGTGCAAAAGCCTTGATAGATGCAGGAGTAGATGCCGTTAAAATTGGTATTGGCCCGGGATCAATCTGTACCACCCGTATTGTTGCCGGGGTTGGCGTACCTCAGTTGACTGCCATTCGAAATTGTAATGAGATTTCAAAGGCAAGCGGTGTTCCGCTTATTGCTGATGGTGGGATCAAATTTTCCGGTGATATCACAAAAGCTTTGGGAGCAGGTGCTGATTCTGTAATGCTGGGAACCCTTCTGGCAGGCACTCAGGAAAGTCCGGGTGAAATTGTGCTTTACCAGGGGCGGTCCTACAAGGCATACCGAGGCATGGGGTCTGTTGAAGCAATGAGACAAGGCAGTTCAGACCGGTATTACCAGAAAGATACAGGGGAAGACGATGAACTTGTTCCTGAAGGCATTGTTGGCAGAATACCTTTTAGAGGAACTGTCAAAGAAAATATTGTTCAAATGATTGGTGGTCTTAAGGCTGGCATGGGATATCTGGGGGCAGCTTCAATCCAGGAACTTCATGAAAAGGCAAAATTTATTAAAATCAGTTCTGCAGGACTTAAGGAAAGCCATGTTCACGATGTTGCCATTACCAAAGAGGCACCAAATTACAGGGTTGAAAGCCTTTAATTAAATAATGAGCAAATTGCCATCGCCATTTTATCACCTTCATCTTCATACTGAGTATTCGCTTCTTGACGGGGCCATAAGACTGGACTCCTTGTTTAAGAGATGCCAGGAATATGGTATGGATGCAGTATCCATTACTGATCACGGCACCATGTTCGGTGTTGCAGCATTTTATGAAAAAGCCAGGAAAAAATCTATCAAACCAGTTATAGGGTGTGAAGTATATGTTGCTCCCAGAACTTTGAATGACCGGACCCAGATAGATCATAAGGGACTGAGACATTTGGTTCTTCTGGCAAAAGATCGTGAAGGATATGCCAACCTTTGCAAACTGGTTTCCATTGCTCAGCTCAAGGGGTTTTATTATAAGCCCAGGATTGACAAGGAACTTCTTGCTAATAATTCAAAAGGATTGATAGGGCTTTCTGCCTGCCTTAAAGGGGATATTCCGAAAAATATTATTCAAAATAATATGGATGCTGCAGATGATGCAGCCAGGTTTTACCAGAATACTTTTGGTGAGGGAAATTTTTTCCTGGAAGTCCAGAAAAATGGAATAGGAATTCAAGATAAGGTTAATCAGGGAATTCTTGATATCAGTCAGCGTTTGTCTATCCCCATGGTGGCCACCAATGACTGCCACTATCTTTCCAAGGGTGATGATAAAGCCCATGAAATACTGCTTTGCATTCAAACAGGGGATACGCTTAACAATCAAAACAGATTCAAATTCGATTCTGACCAGCTGTATTTTAAGTCGACCCAGGAGATGATCCAGTCTTTTGGCGATTATCCAGGTGCAATTGAGAACACAAGAGAAGTGATTTCAAAATGCAATGTTGAATTTGATGACAAGACCTATCATTTTCCAAGATATGCACAATCCTGTGAAGAGTCTGAGGATGACATCTTCAAACAAAAGGCCATGGAAGGATTTGAAGAAAAACTTAAGCTTATTAAGATTTCAAATCCAGATATTGACGAACAGGTTTACAGGGATCGAATTGAGTATGAAATCAGTGTGATTCTTGGCATGGGATTTCCTGGATATTTTTTAATTGTTGCTGATTTTATAGAATATTCAAAAAAAATAAATGTGCCAGTGGGTCCTGGAAGAGGCTCTGCAGCAGGATCTATGGTGGCCTATGCAATGGGTATTACAGCCCTTGATCCCATTGAGCATGGGCTGATTTTTGAGAGATTTTTAAATCCTTCCCGTATGAGCATGCCAGATATTGATGTGGATTTTTGTATTGAAGGTAGAGATCAGGTTTATAAATATGTCATTGATCGGTATGGCGGACCGGAGTATGTCTGCCAGATTATAACTTTTGGAAAGCTTAAGGCCAAAGCTGTTATCAGGGATGTAGGAAGAGCAATCGGCATTCTTTTATCAGAAGTGGATGAAATTGCCAAAATGATCCCGGATAATGCAAAAAACCTGACACAGGCCATTGAAGCTGTCCCGGCAATCGAAAAGAAATGTGCTGAGTCAGAAGAAAAGACCCTGATGCTGGAAATATCGCTCCTTTTAGAAGGGTTGCCAAGACATGCATCCACCCATGCAGCCGGGGTTGTGGTTTCTGATAAACCTTTAAACCAATATCTGCCCTTATATAAAGGCAAAGAGGGTGAGACCCTGACCCAGTTTGATATGAATTATGTTGAAAAACTCGGGCTGGTTAAGTTTGATTTTCTAGGATTAAGAAATCTAACTGTTATCAAAAATTGTATTGAATTGATTAAAAGCCAGGGGAAAACTCCACCAGATATCCTAAATCTTGATTATAAAGATGCCAAAACCTTTGAGCTGTTACAAAAAGCCGACACAACAGGGGTGTTTCAGCTTGAAAGTTCAGGTATGAAGGATTTAATTTCAAGACTGAAGCCTGCAAGTTTTTCTGATATTGTCGCTCTGGTAGCCCTCTACCGCCCGGGTCCTTTGGACAGCGGTATGGCAACTACCTATGTGGAACGAAAGCATGGCCGGGAAGAAGTGGTCTATCTTTTTGAAGAGCTTGAACCCGTATTAAAAGAAACCTATGGGGTAATTTTATACCAGGAACAGGTCATGAAGATTGCCGCCGTAATTGCCAATTATTCAATGGCAGATGCAGACGGGCTTCGAAAAGCCATGGGGAAAAAAATTGTTGCCATGATGGAAGCGCATCGTGAACTCTTCCTGAAAGGGGCTAAGGAAAACAATCATGATCCTAAAAAAGCTGCAGAACTTTTTGACTTAATGGAAAAATTTGGTGGATATGGCTTTAATAAATCCCATAGTGCAGCCTATGCCCTTATTGCCTATCAAACAGCTTTTCTAAAGGCTAATTTTGCCCTTGAGTTTATTGCTGCGTTAATGACCAGTGAGAGAAACAATTCCGATGCAGTCATAAAATACATGGATGAATGCCGTACCCATAAGATAAAAGTGCTGCCGCCGGATGTGAACAAGAGTGGTGCACATTTTAACGTGTCTGACGGATGTATCAGGTTTGGCCTTGCTGCGGTGAAAAATGTGGGTGAGGCAGCAATTGAATCTATTGCTGAAATAAGAAATAAAGAAAATGAATTTGAAAACATTTATGATTTTTGTGAGCGGGTCAATGTTGGTAAGGTGAACAAAAAAGTCCTTGAGGCTTTAATCAAGTGCGGGGCTTTTGATTCCACAAATGCCCGGCGCAGCCAGATGATGGCTGTTCTCGAAGATGCCCTGGATCATGGATCAAGAATACAAAAGGAAAAAGCTGATTCACAACTGGATTTATTTGCAGATTCAAATATGGGAACCACACTTCCCGAAAGCACTCCAAAACTGCCTGATATTGAAGAATGGGATGAAACAATGCTTTTGTCCCTGGAAAAAGAAACCCTGGGATTTTATATTACAGGTCACCCACTTGATAAATATGAAGACTTGATTCAAAAATATACCACAGTTAATTCCATAAGTATCCAGGATGTTGCTGATGGAAAAATGATCCGCATGGCAGGTTTTGTGAAAATTCATAAGCTGCACAAAACCAAAAAAGGGGATATGATGGCATTTAGCGCTATCGAGGACCAGTCCGGCAGTATCGAAGTTGTGATATTTCCCGAAGTCTATGCAAAAGCACACATACTTCTGGCCAATGAGGAGATTGTTATTCTGGAAGCAGAAGTTCAGAAGAATGAAAATATTGTCAAGCTTATAGCAGATAAAATAGTTCCCATTGAAAAAGCGCCGGAAGAGTGGACCAATAGGGTACTGATCAAAGTTGATACCCGGAAATCTTCCGTTGCTACACTTGAAAAACTTAAATCCCTTATTGAAAATTTTCCTGGTGATTGTACTGCCTGTTTAAAAATAGGCATAGATGATAAGCCGCCTGTACTGGTTAAACTCTCTGATGAATATATGACTGATTCAAGCCCGTCTTTTTTTGCCAAAGTGGAAAAATTGCTGGGCAAGGGCGCCATTGAAACCAGATGCGCAGTTGTTAAAGAGAAAGAAAAGAAAAAAAAACCCTGGCTGAATAAAAAAAAGACATCTTAATTGCAAATAAAACATTTGATTTTATTTTGAAAGGAAGAAAAATGAGCTGGTTAGGAAAAATGATTGGAGGAACCATAGGGTTTGCTTTGGGCGGTCCTTTGGGAGCTATTGCAGGCGCTGCATTTGGGCATACATTTGTGGATAAAAAGGAACAGGTATATCTTTCATCAAGACCTGGAACAGATACCCTTTCTTCAAATGAGGAGGCCCAGCTTGTTTTTTTTACGGCAGCATTTTCCATGCTGGCTAAAATATCCAAGGCTGATGGCAATATAACTGAACATGAGATATCTGCAGTTGAAACATTTATGAGACGGGATCTTCAGCTGGATATGAACAGCCAGCAGACTGCGATTAATATTTTCAGGCAGGCAGTTGATTCCAATGAAAGTTTTGATGCCTTTGCCATACAATTTTATTCGGTATTCAGGACACAGCCCAATATTATCGAGCTGATGATGGATGTTCTGTTAAGGGTTTCTGCGGCAGATGGAAAAATTTCAAATGAAGAAGAAGTCATTCTCTTATCTGCCACCAGGATTTTCAATTATTCCAATTCAGACTATGCAAGGCTTAAATCAAAATATGTAAGACAGACCAATAAATATTATGCTGTCCTGAAATGTGACGAAGCCTCATCCAATGAAGAGATAAAAAAACAGTATAGAAAGCTTGTTACTGAATACCATCCTGATAAAATAGAAGCCAAAGGGCTTCCTGAAGAGTTTATCAAATTTGCCAATGACAAGTTCAAAGAAATCCAGGAAGCCTATGAAAACGTAAAAAAGGAAAGAGGCATTTAGTGCCCGAATGAAAACCGCTAATTTCCCAGATTACTAAAAAAGACCTTTTTCCTTGGCAATATTCATATAGGTTTCAACAAGATTGGCCGGCGGTTCGATCTTTTCTGTCTCTGCTTTGTCTTTTAGAGACATGGCATCAAACTCACATACAGTGACACACAGACCGCAACCAATGCACCTGTCCATGTTTACCATGGCCACAGTTTCCCCTTCATCTGTATCAATTGCGTCCATGGGACAGATTTGCCTGCAGGCAAAACATCCTGTACATTCATCTATATCTACATTGGTCTGGAAGTTGGAACTGACAATTTTTGCCGGGGCCTCAAAATTTTTAATGTTTTTCAGAATCTGGCAGCAGCATTCACAGCAAAGACAAATATTCATTGGTTTTTTTGCATTGGACGGCTGGGCAACAAGTCCCTGTTTCTCAGCCTCTTTAACAATATCCAAGGCCTCTTCCTGGGATATGGTCCTTCCAATACCACGGTTTTCATAGATATAAGCACCTCCGCCAAATATGAGACAGGCCTCACTTATTTTATCACAGCCCTTTTCCATGATCGTATGTTCTTTTCTGCAGATGCACGGGGCCACAAGAATTTTTGATTGTGATTTGATAATGCTTTCAACCTGTTCATAATCCATGATATTCAGTTCTGTGTTTACGGATTTGGCAACGGGAACCACCCTGAGCTGCTGGGTCTTGTTTTTATACTGGTCTTTTATCAGAAAAGGAACATATTCATTAAAATCTCGGATCAGTTCCTTGGTCAGCCTGTTGACCTGATATTCCCAGATACCAACCACAAACTGAAGGAACATAAAGGTGTTAATACCATTTCTGTTAATATGGATAATCAATCCTTTTTTGCCCATTTCAATTAACACAGGCTCTATTTCACTGGGTTCTTTGCCAGCTCTTTGAGCAATTGCTTCTACTGGTTCAGGCATAAGTACGAGGCAGAGGGCAAGTTCTGCTTCCTGTGTTGTAAAAAGCTGTTTTAAAATCCTGAGTTCAACCCCGGATTCAGTTTCAGGAAAACCGCTGGGAGTATTATCAAGGTGTATTGCAAGTTTTTTGTAAACATCTTCCATTGTGTAAATCTCCAATTATGAATTAGTCTAAAATTTTTGTAACTATTCAGCCCTTATGCTTGAAACCGCCCTATCCGATGGATATTT
>JACNHV010000019.1 GCA_014383445.1 Candidatus Desulfobacula maris
AAAAGATATTAGAAGAAAAAACTCGCAACATAATAAACTGGCAACATAATTGGAGTTATGTTGACTCTGAAAAATTTTGCCAGGATATACCAATTCATATTTTGTTCAAGGAATCCCGAAAATAGCGGAACATCATTGATTAAACAGATCGTCCAGTTCCATTTCTTTCAAGGTTTCAGCGGTTGGGCCGCCTGTATCCCGGTCCCACCCCATTATTATGTAAAGCTCTTTTTCCAAAATTTCAATATCCACGGAAACGTCTTTAAGAGGTCCTTGTGTAAGCGGGGGTTTGCCAATTGCCCGTGGGGGAAGCTTTGAATCACTTGGTCGTATCCCTTCACGAACATTAAAGGCTTTTCTTAAATTCAGTATTCTTTTACCCGTCTTAAAGTATTCATCAGGTGTAAGGTCCCAGCCTGTGACGGCGTTTAAAAAGTCAACCATAGGGTATTTTGCGGTATCAGGTCCAAAGATACAGACACCACTGCCGTTAATCAGCTGGGAGTAAATAATTGTGGCTGTATTCAGAGATACTTTTTTGGCTTTCTGGGTTTTGGCTTTTTTCAGCATTCGCTTGATTTCGGGAAATTGCTCTTTACCACTCCGTAAGTCTGAATCTACATAACTGGCGATAGTGTGACGCCCTGGAGTCGGTTCGCATTGATAAGTTAGCGCCCACCCGGGATCGTTCCTTGAATCATGCATCGGTAGTTCTTGACCGCCTGCATGTATAGCAAACCTTTCAGACTCCCAGCCTATTTTTTTTGTGGCCGCTTTTACACCATCAGCCAAAATGTCACCAAACCCCTTACGGCTTATTATTATCTCTATCAGTTTTATGATTTCTTCAACGTTACCCCAGCCAAGTTTCAAACCGCCGGTGGTTTTCTCGTCAATAATCCCGTTTTCAAAACATTCGATGGCATAGGCCACCGTGCTTCCAGCAGAGATGGTATCAATACCAGCACGATTGCACATCTCATTTATTTCAATAATAGAGTCAAGATCATCGTTTAGCAGCAGGCTACCAAATGCGGCTATTGTTTCGTATTCGGGTTTGTGTCCCTCTGAGCCCTGATATTGTCCTGTTTTTACATCCACCATACCTCCGCAGCCTAGGGGACAAGCCTGGCAGGCATAACGGCGCTTTTGACGTTTAATCACAGTTTCACCGGACAGTTTTTCAACGCGATCAAACGGAAAATCCGCCACGGATGATCCGCCCCAGTTTTTAACAGGTGTATCACCGGTGAGACCTGAAAACATGGTAAGTCCCGGTGTTCCCCACGTACGGAATATTAGTTTGACATTGCCGTTTGTTGCCGGAGGGTTAAAGCCTGCTTTAGCGACGAGTTTACTAAGAAAGTTGATAAATCTTACTGAGAGCTTATCGGCAATATTGGCATTTTTCTTATACTCAGCCAAAAACTGTTTGGCCAGAGCTTTGACTTCATCGGGGCGGGCCACGGTTATTTCATTTGAACCCAGAAAAGAAACAGCCTTCAAGTTTTTGCTGCCCATTACGGCCCCGAGACCGGACCTGGCCGCTATTCGAGATTTATCTGTAGCAATGCCTGATATGAGCGAAAGCTTTTCTCCAGACATGCCGATTGAGGCTATCTGAACCTTTTTTGTTCCGAGCTCGGTTTTAATGGCTGTTTCGGTTTCACTAATGTCTTTTCCCCAAAGGGAGGATGCATCTTTAATTTCGACACCTTCATCCGTTATATGCACCCAGGTAGGCTGTACAGCTCTTCCAGTGAAAAAAACCGCATCATATCCGGTTCGCTTTATCTCGCGGGACAGGTACCCTCCACCGTTAGCATCTCCCCATCCACCTGTCAGCGGAGACTTGGCCACGGCCATGAACCGCCCGGTAAACGGCAGGTCGGATCCGGTTAAAAGGCCGGAACACAATCCCAGATGACTTTCAGGTGCCATAGCGTCGATTCCCGGTTTTTGTCTTTCGGCTATCACGGCGGCACCCATTCCGTATCCGGTGAGATACTTTTTATAAAAATTTTCACTCAATTCAACCGTTTCTATCGTGCCATCGGTTAAATCCACAACCAGATATTTGCCCATAAATCCTTTATGCATAACAGCCTCCTTGAATGTGTTGGTTTACTAAACCGGTTATTCTCTATTTTTTAGGCTTTACCCTCCCGCCAAAGGCCTCATGCAGAATATGACGTCTCCATCATTCAGCTTTTGCTTGGGGCCTGCCAAATTGCCATTAATAAACATGGCCATTGAGTCGGTTCGGATTAGGCCTATTTTCTTTACAGCCTTACCCAGCCTTACTCTATTTGTTACACACAAAGCTATTCCAACGCCAGGGTCATACCCTTCTATCCCGGCATCGGCGTCAAGTCCACCGAAGAGCTTTATTGTTATAGTTATGTTTTTTTTGAGGCCAAACATGAGATCCAGTCCATTGATTACAAATTGATTTTGATTGCGTTAAAAGAGTGATTGTAAAACTCTGTATATTGCGAAAATTAAATGATATCTGACCAAAAAATTAAAAGAATTAAATCCAAAGAAAATACATCCTTTAAAAATTCATTAGAAGAAAATCACGCAACAAAAAAAACTCGCTACATAATTGGAGATTATCATTCCCGGCCTGGAAATGCAAAAGTAAATTTTAATACATACTTAAGTTTAATCCCAAGTGAGTGCCGGTAATGCAACATAATTGGAGAGATTCGCCTAAGAAACATGTTTCGAAAATCTTTTCACATCATAAAATTAAGTGCCTTATTTACAGGCAAAAGATTAAATGGTATTAAAATTTATCAGCGTTTACATTTTTAAAAAAACTCTAAGGGACAGGCGAGTAATTGTTCGCTTTGGGATAAGGCCTATGAAAAATGATTTCGTAACAATTCCAATCTCAGATATTTATCTGGATGAATCCATTTATCCAAGGGAAAATA
>JACNHV010000184.1:0-24952 GCA_014383445.1 Candidatus Desulfobacula maris
TTGTGATCATGGCAAGCCAGGATGGCGGCATGGACATTGAAGAAGTGGCAGCCAAAACTCCTGAAAGAATCATAAAAGTCTATGTGGACCCATTAATGGGGATCCAGGGCTACCAGCTCAGACAAGTCGGGTTCGCCCTTGAACTGCCTTCTTCTGCCATGAAACCATTTTCAGCCCTTCTTTCCAACCTGTACAGATTTTTTATTGCCAATGACTGCTCCATGGTTGAAATCAATCCTTTGATTTTAACTTTGGATGACAAGGTTCTGGCCCTGGATGCAAAGGTTGATTTTGATTCCAACGCCCTTTATCGCCACAAGGATTTAATGGCTTTAAGAGACCTTGATGAAGAGGATCCCCTGGAAATTGAAGCATCAAAATATAATTTAAACTATATTAACCTTGATGGAAATGTGGGAAATATTGTAAATGGTGCAGGCCTTGCCATGGCAACCATGGATATCATCAAGAATGCCGGTGCAACCCCGGCCAATTTCATGGATGTGGGCGGCGGAGCAACTTCCGAACAGGTTGAAAATGCTTTCAGGATCATCCTGGCCGATGACAAGGTCAAAGCAGTATTAATCAATATTTTCGGCGGTATATTGCGTTGTGATATTTTTGCCCAGGGTGTTGTGGATGCAGCAAAGAAAACCAATATCAATATCCCTGTTGTTGTTCGCATGGAAGGTACAAATGTGGAAAAAGGAAAAAAAATTCTAAGCAATGCCGGCTTAAATTTAACCACTGCTGTTGATCTTTTTGATGCAGCGCAAAAAATTGCTGCAGCTGTCAATTAGAGGAGATTAAAATTGAGTATATTTGTAAATAAAGACACAAAGGTTCTTGTACAGGGGATTACCGGCAATGAGGGAAGCTTTCATACAAGAGGGTGTCTGGAATACGGAACAAAAATAGTGGCCGGGGTAACCCCGGGTAAAGGCGGGCAGAAAATGGATGATGTGCCCGTGTTTAATACGGTTCAAAAGGCAGTTGAAGAAACAGGTGCTACAGCATCCCTTATCTTTGTGCCCCCGCCATTTGGGGCAGATGCCATTATGGAGGCAGCAGATTCGGGTGTAGACCTTATTGTGGCCATTACAGAAGGGATTCCCATTTTAGATATGGTCAAGGTTAAACATTTTCTTGCTACAAAGAACTGCCGTCTTATCGGGCCCAATTGCCCGGGCATTATCACTCCCGGGGAGTGTAAAATCGGTATTATGCCGGGCAAGATCCATCAAAAAGGAAATATAGGCGTTGTTTCACGATCAGGCACTCTTACCTATGAAGTGGTTGATCAGCTGACAAAGCTTGGAATGGGCCAGTCTACCTGCATTGGCATTGGCGGCGATCCTGTTAATGGAACTAATTTTATAGATGTGCTTGACGCTTTTCAAAAGGATGAACAAACCCATGGGATTGTCATGGTGGGTGAAATAGGCGGAAAAGCAGAAGAAGAGGCAGCTTATTTTATAAAAGAAAACCTTACCAAACCCGTGGTCGGTTTCATAGCAGGCCTTACCGCACCTCCCGGCAGAAGGATGGGGCATGCCGGAGCCATTATTTCAGGTGCAAGCGGTACGGGTGCAGCAAAGATTGCAGCATTCAAGGACAATGGAATTTTTGTCTGCGAAAATTTAGGGCAGATAGGCCAGGTTTGTAAAGATGTATTTTAATCGGGGGGACAGATTTCAAATCTGTCCTCATACAGGAGGCTAGGAAAATTGGATAGTTATATTATCGAATCAAATAAAAAAAAGAGCAGAATGCCTGCAAGGCTTGATTTTCTCCAGAGTGGGACCGGCCTGATTCTTGGACTGTTCATGTGGGTGCATATGCTTCTTGTGGGCAGCATCATCTTTGGAAAAGCTGCTTTTAATTTTGTAGCAAAAACCATGGAACTGGCCTTTTTGTCTGATACAGGACAAGGCTTTCCCATTGCTGTATTTTTTGCCGTTCTAACCATATTTACACTTTTTATAACCCATGCATTACTGGGGGTCAGAAAGTTTCCCATCTCATGGAAACAGCACAGAATCCTCAGAGACCAGATGCAGATGATGAATCATAGCGATACCAATTTATGGTATATCCAGGTGGTTACAGGTTTTTTAATGTTTTTTGCAGGATCGGTTCATCTTTATATCATGCTGACAAATCCAGGATCCATTGGTCCCTATATGTCTGCAGACAGGATAATTTCAGGTAATATGTGGCCCCTTTATCTGATTCTTTTGATCTGTGTTGAGCTTCACGGCACTATCGGCCTTTACAGGCTCTGCATGAAATGGGGATGGTTCAGTGGTAAAGATGCTAAAAAATCAAGACAAACCCTTAAGAAAATGA
This sequence comes from Candidatus Desulfobacula maris, assembly GCA_014383445.1. Lineage (GTDB taxonomy): Bacteria > Desulfobacterota > Desulfobacteria > Desulfobacterales > Desulfobacteraceae > Desulfobacula > Desulfobacula maris. The sequence continues at coordinate 2,350 of JACNHV010000184.1, forward strand.
AAAACAGAGCTACCATTTTCTTTATGACCATTGGCATCCTTGCTTTGCTGGTTTTTGTTGTGATCGGCATCAAACACAGGGATAGAGCCGGTGAAAGATATAGTAAACATGCAGCGGCTGTTGAACACGTCCAGGCCAAAGAAGCTATCCCGGCAAAAGAAGAGATTCAGGCATTAGAGGAAGGCCAGGAAAAAAAAGAGGCCCATGAACCAAAAGAAACTCAACCAGCTGATGTAACAAAGCAATAAGGGGTGACCTAAATGAAAGTCATATATACGGATTCACTTGTAATTGGTGGCGGGCTGGCAGGACTGAGAGTTGCCATTGCATCCATGCAGAGGGGCTTTGATACCATTGTCCTGTCTCTGGTTCCAGCCAAAAGATCTCACTCAGCTGCTGCCCAGGGTGGTATGCAGGCAAGCCTTGGGGCTACTATTAAAGGCGACGGGGATGATGAAGAGATCCACTTTGGAGACACGGTAAGGGGAAGCGACTGGGGTTGTGATCAGGATGTGGCCAGAATGTTTGTGAACACGGCTCCCAAAGCCATCCGGCAATTATCTGCCTGGGGCGTGCCCTGGTCAAGGGTCAGGCGCGGAGACAGGGAGGTTGTTATTAATGGTAAAAAAGTCACGATTACTGAAAAAAATGAGGCCCATGGCCTGATTACAGCCCGAGACTTTGGAGGCACAAAAAAATGGAGAACCTGTTATACATCTGATGGGGCCGGTCATACCATGCTTTACACCATGGATAACAAGGCCATCCAGATGGGCATTCCCGTCCATGAGAGAAAAGAAGCCATTGCTCTGATCCATGAAGACGGGGTCTGTTATGGCGCCATTGTAAGAGACCTTATCACAGGCGAACTGATGGCATATGTGGCAAAAGCCACAACAATTGCCACTGGTGGTTATGGAAGGCTTTATGCGATCTCCACCAACGCGGTGATTTCCGAAGGAATCGGCAATGCTATTGCCCTTGAAACGGGAATTGCAACTCTTGGGAATATGGAAGCGGTACAGTTCCATCCAACAGCCATTGTACCGGTTGGTATCCTGACAACTGAAGGATGCCGGGGTGATGGGGGACTGCTTCTGGACAAGGACGGATACAGGTTTATGCCGGATTATGAGCCGGATAAAAAAGAACTGGCATCAAGGGATGTTGTCTCCCGCAGGATGACCGAGCACATGAGAAAAGGAAAAGGGGTCCCATCCCGTTATGGGGATCACCTCTGGCTGGATATTACTTTGCTTGGCCGAAAACATATTGAAAAGAATTTAAGGGAAGTTAAAGAGATCTGCGAATATTTCCTTGGTATAGATCCCGTTGAAGAGCTTATACCCGTCAGACCGACCCAGCATTATTCCATGGGAGGAATCAGAACAAAAGCCTCGGGTGAAAGCCCGACACTAAAAGGTCTTTTTTCCGCCGGTGAGGCTGCCTGCTGGGATATGCACGGATTTAACAGGCTGGGCGGCAATTCCGTTGCTGAAACAGTTGTGGCAGGAATGATCGTGGGAGAATATGTTGCAGATTATTGTGAACAAAACCCATTAAATGTGAGCACCTCCACTATCCAGCATTTTATGAAACAAGAGGAAAAGAAAATTTCAGATCTTCTGGTCAGGGATTTTGGTGAAAATCCCTTTGAGTTAAAAGCAGCAATGCAGAAAATCATGATGGATAAGGTTGGTATTTTCAGAAATGGTGAAGATCTTGAACAAGCAGTTGAAGACTTGAAAGTCTTGAATCAGCGTGCAAAGAAAATTGCCTTGAGAAATCGAATCAGCTCTTCCAACCCGGAACTGGTGGAAGCCATCCGGGTGCCTAAAATGATCAAGCTGGCCCTTTGTGTAGCCTATGGTGCATGGCTTCGAACAGAAAGCCGGGGCGCCCATTCCAGGGAAGATTATCTGGAAAGAAATGACAGGGACTGGCTGAAAAGAACCCTTACTACGTGGAAAGATGATTCTGCTGACCTTCCTGAAGTCAGTTATGAAGATCTGGATATTATGAAAATGGAAATGCCTCCCGGATCAAGGGGATATGGCGTGGACAATACTGTACATCATCCAGACACAGCCAGGCGGGAGCAGGAAATCGAAGAGATTAAAAAAGCCAATCCCGGGGCAGACAGGTTTGAGCTGCAGCAGCTTCTCAACCCCATCACAATTCCGGAAAAATTTAAAGGTAAAAATGAGCGTATAGGCAGGGGGTTTAAATAATGAGCGATCAGGAAAGAATTTTAAAATTTCAAATTTTTAGATATAATCCCCAGAAAAAGGGTGACAAACCTCGCATGGTAACCTATGAGGTAACAGAAGCCCCTGGGATGACAATTTTTATTGCATTGAACGATATACGCGAGCATCAGGATCCCTCCCTGCAATTTGATTTTGTCTGCCGGGCCGGAATCTGCGGTTCCTGTGCCATGGTTGTCAATGGGCAGCCCACTCTTGCGTGCAGGACCCTTACATCAAATTATGAAAACGGCGAGATTAAACTCTTGCCTTTGCCCGGATTTGAGCTGATTGGTGACCTCTCTGTGAATACGGGAAAATTTATGCGGGCCATGTCAGAGCGGGTGGAATCCTGGATTCATGACCAGAATGCAGATAAAGTCAATTTTGAAAAGCTTGAGGAACGCATGGATCCAGATGTGGCTGACCAAATTTATGAACTGGAACGATGCGTGGAATGCGGATGTTGCGTGTCAGCCTGTGCCACAAAGCGAATGAGGCCTGATTTTCTTTCTGCCGTTGGATTTATGCGGCTTGCCAGATTTGCCCTGGATCCCCGGGATAAAAGGACAGACCAGGAGTTCTATGAAATTATGGGTGATGATGATGGGGTATTTGGCTGCATGACCCTTCTGGGATGTGAAGACTATTGCCCCAAAGATCTGCCGCATCAGACACAGATTGCTTATCTTCGAAGGAAGATGGTTTTTGTGAAATAGTGAGGTTAGAAAATGAGTGAATTTAAATATGAGACCATGTTTCCTTTGGGAGAAGATAGAACTGAGTATAGGCTTCTCACTAAGGATCATGTCAGGTTAAAGGAGTTTGAGGGAAAAGAGGTTCTCATGGTGGAGCCGCAGGCGATAAGTCTGCTTTCAAACCAGGCATTTAAGGATGTGGCCCATCTTTACAGGTCAGAACATCTAGAAAAGTTAAAAAAAATCATTGATGATTCTGAAAGCTCCGACAATGACAGGTATGTGGCCCTGGAATTGTTAAAAAATGCTGTCATTTCCTCTGAAAAAGTTTATCCCATGTGCCAGGACACGGGAACTGCCATTGTGATGGCTAAAAAAGGTCAGCAGGTCTGGACCTGGACAGATGATGAAGAAGAGCTGTCAAAAGGGGTTTTTCAGGCATATACAGAAAATTATTTAAGATATTCCCAGAATGCGCCACTGACCATGTACAAGGAAATAAATACAAAGACCAATTTGCCAGCCCAGATTGATATTGCCTCTGTTCAGGGAGATACATACAAGTTTCTGTTCATGGCCAAAGGAGGGGGATCTGCAAATAAAACCAGCCTTTTCCAGATGACAAAAGCAGTATTGAATACTGAAGAAACCCTGATCAATTTCATGCTGGAAAAAATGAAGGGCCTTGGAACAGCAGCCTGTCCTCCATATTATATTGCCTTTGTAATCGGCGGCACTTCTGCAGAACTCAATTTAAAGGCTGTGAAACTGGCTTCAGCCAGGTACCTGGATGCATTACCCACCCAGGGCAGTGAGACGGCCCATGCCTTCAGGGATATTGATCTTGAAGAAAAAGTACTGATCAAATCCCAGGGACTTGGACTGGGTGCTCAGTTTGGCGGCAAACATTTTGCCCTGGATATCCGTGTGATACGCCTGCCAAGGCATGGAGCCTCCTGCCCTATTGGCATTGGCGTTTCCTGTTCTGCCGACCGCCAGATAAAGGGTAAAATTACAAGGAAAGGGATTTTTCTGGAACAATTGGAAGAAAACCCTGCCCAATACCTGCCAAAACAAGAACCTGAAATGAAAGAGGCTGTAGAGATCGATCTGAACAGGCCCATGGACGAGATTCGGGCACAGCTTTCCAAACATCGGGTTTCCACAAGATTGTCCCTGACCGGTAAAATAATCGTGGCAAGGGATATTGCCCATGCAAAATTCATGGAATGTTTAGAAGCAGGCAAGGGCCTGCCCAAATACCTGAAAAACCATATTATTTATTATGCCGGTCCTGCTAAAACACCGGATGGTGAAGCATCGGGAGCATTTGGCCCCACCACGGCCGGAAGAATGGACCCCTATGTGCCCATATTTCAGAAAGAGGGGGCTTCCATGATCATGCTGGCAAAAGGGAACAGAAGCAAGCAGGTGACAGATGCCTGCAGGGAACACGGCGGATTTTACCTTGGTTCCCCGGGCGGTACTGCTGCCCGTCTTGGAAAAGATTTTATCAAGAAGGTCGATCTGGTGGAATATGAGGAGCTTGGCATGGAAGCTGTCTATATGATTACCGTTGAAAATTTCCCAGCCTTTATCATTGTTGATGATAAAGGCAATGATTTTTACGCAGACCTTTTGTAATTAGGACCTCAAACCTGAGGTGAGAACAACAATATATGAAAAATCCAAGTTTATATTAACTGAACGCTAATAAAATGAGTGCAAAAGGAGAAATAATCATTATGAGTAATAAAAAGTATAGCCTTTACAGTGGGGGACTTAAGGGTGCAGAAGAAACCTTTGGCGAATGCGCAGAAAAATATGGCATCAATGAAATAAATTTTTCATTTGAAGGGCATACATGTTCGAGGGATAAGAACATTACCATGCTTAGCGATGTAGATCTGAAAAAAGGCAATATCAGTATGGAAATCGTCTCTGCACGAATGGGCAGGAGATATGCACAGGCTGATAAGATCAGAAAAGTTTTTCAGACCATTTTTCATATGGTCAATAAGGGGTATCAGGTATTTGCTATAGGTTGGATTCAGTCTGATCAAACGGTTAAGGGCGGAACTGGCTGGGGTGTTGAACTTGCCAAATTTTTTAACAGGCCCGTAAGTGTTTTTGATCAGACAGAAAATAAGTGGTATACATGGGAAAAAAATGAATGGAAGCAAGACAATCCTAAAATTTTACATGAGACTTTTTGTGGAACGGGCACTAGAAATCTTTCCGATGAAGGTAAAAAAGCGATTGAAGATCTTTTCAATCGTTCATTTGAAGCATAAATAGTCCCTGAATAAGGTTTTCCTTCAGGCACCAAATAACAGATTAAATCTTGAGATTTTCATGAAGACAAGAATAGAAACAGATACTATGGGTGAGATTCATGTCCCTTTGGATAAATACTGGGGTGCACAAACCCAGAGGTCTTTAGATTACTTTAAAATAGGAAGCCAAAAAATGCCCGTGGAGATCATTCGGGCTTTCGGCATATTGAAAAAAGCGGCAGCATTTGTGAATCATGACCTTGGCGTGCTGTCCCGGGAAAAAAAAGATATCATTAGTCAGGTCTGTGATGAAATTATTGCCGGCATACTTGATGAGCATTTTCCACTTCTTGTCTGGCAGACGGGATCAGGTACCCAGTCCAACATGAATGTAAATGAAGTCATTGCCAACAGGGCTCATGTTCTGCTTGGCAATGAGCTTGGAAAGTCAAAGCGTCTTGTTCATCCCAATGATGATGTGAATAAATCCCAGTCTTCAAATGATACTTTTCCAACAGCCATGAATATGGCGGCCTGCAGTATTATAACAGATCATACCATTCCCGGCTTAAAGGCATTAAAGGCATCTTTGGAAAAGAAAACCCGAGACTGGAAAAGAATAGTAAAAATTGGTCGGACACACCTGATGGATGCAATTCCTCTGACACTGGGTCAGGAATTTTCAGGATATGCAGCCATGCTGGATTACGGCATTAAGGCATTGAAACTGACATTGCCCCATCTGTGTGAGCTTGCACTGGGGGGAACGGCTGTGGGAACAGGGCTGAATGCACCCGAGGGGTATGACAAAAAAGTGGCTCAGGCTATTGCCGATCTGACAGGCTATCCCTTTGTGACAGCGCCCAATAAGTTTGAATCCCTGGCCGCCCATGATGCCATTGTTGCCTCACACGGGGCTTTAAAAACCCTGGCCGTGAGTCTTATGAAAATTGCCAATGATATCCGGCTTCTAGGCTCGGGACCCCGATGCGGCATTGGCGAGCTTTTGCTGCCGGAAAATGAACCCGGGTCCTCCATCATGCCGGGAAAAGTCAACCCCACCCAGGCAGAAGCATTGACAATGGTTTGTGCCCAGGTCATGGGCAATGATGTCACCATTAACATTGGCGGAGCAAACGGACATTTTGAACTCAATGTGTTTAAGCCCGTGATCATTTATAATTTTCTGGAATCAGCAAGGCTTTTGGGGGATGCAGCCTCATCGTTTAAAAATAATTGTGTTCAAGGCATGGAACCAAATTATGAAAATATTGAAAAATATCTTCAGCAATCGCTTATGCTTGTGACAGCCTTAAATCCACACATCGGTTATGAACAGGCTGCCAGGATTGCAAAAAAAGCCTATCAGGAGAATAAAACCTTGAAACAGGCAGCCTTTGAACTGAAACTTGTATCAAATGAACAATTTGATGAGTGGGTTGATCCTGAAAAAATGATTGGAAACACATAAAAAAAGCCTGGAAGAGTTCTTCTTAAGGTTTTCCCTCAATATTTGCCTTGCATAAAAAAAAAGCATATACTCTTTGAAAAAATCGTTAAAAAACAGGAGGCAGATGCCATGGATCACCATGTGATAGTGTTTAAACCATATCCTTTTAAAAAGGGTCAGAAGATAAACATTGATGGATCAAAGAGATCAGGTGACTGGGAAGTTGTTGGTTTAAGCGACACCAAAGTTACCCTTCAATGCCCGATTTCAAAAAAACAAGTGATTTGGGACAGGTTTTGTTATTTTGTTGAAGACAAAAATATGAAATGGCCCAATGACTGAGAGATCGGTGACTGAGACGTGAATAAAGGATAAAAAAGAATGAAAGTTATACTTTTAATGGCAGTTACAGCAGACGGGATGATTGCAAGAAATTCCATGGAATTAATAGACTGGACGGGCAAAGCAGATAAGAAATATTTTATCCATATCACCCGGGAAGCAGGGGCCATGATCATGGGCTCAAAAACATTTGATACCATAGGCAAAGTCTTACCAGGACGTAAAAACATTGTCATGACGCGGGATAAAACAAGGATAAACCAGGGAAGTGATTTAATATTTACCAGTCAAACACCAAAAGAGATCATAAATGAACTTAAGATCCAGGGATTTGAATCTGTAGCGCTCATTGGCGGATCCACTGTGAACACGCTTTTTATGAAAGAAAATCTTATAGACGAGGTTCATATTACAATTGTGCCAAGGCTTTTTGGGAAGGGGTTGTCCTTATTTAACGAAACTTTGGATACGCTATTGGAATTGATGGATATAGAAAAAATTGATCAAGGCCATGTTTTATTAAAATACAGGGTTAAAAAATAAATTTATGAAAAAAAGGAAGGCCCATGCTGGACAAAGATGAACGAAAGCAAATTATTGCAATTATCAATCGCGAAGTTATTCCAGCCCTTGGCTGCACAGAGCCTGTGGCCGTTGCCCTGGCAACGGCCAAATCAAGGGAAATCCTTGGCCAGGTTCCGAAAAAAGTAGAGGTCTTTGTCAGCAGCAATATTTGTAAAAATGGAATGGGGGTGGGTATTCCGGGTACGGGAATGGTTGGCCTGCCTATTGCTGCAGCCCTGGGAGCTGTCTGCGGCAATTCAAAGGACGGGCTTGAGGTGCTCAAACAGGTGAATGATGAAAATCTTAAAGCCGCCCGCAGGATGGTGGATGAAAAAATGGTTGAGATAAAGGTAAAGGACGGGACGGATAAGTTATACATTGAAAGCATCTGCAAGGCTAAAGGTCATATCTGCCGAACCATCATTTCCCATCGTCACACCAATATCATTTATGTTGAAAAGGATGGAAAAGTTGTTTTCCAAGAACTTGAAACGCCTTTATCCACGGAAAAACCTGACACCAAAATAAATCTTTGTGTTGCAACGGTTTATGAATTTGCAAGCCAGGCGCCTCTTAATGAAATTAAATTTATCCTGGAAGGTGTCAAACTCAATGAGGCTATCTCAAAAGAAGGTATGACCGGAAAATACGGCCTTAAAACCGGGCTTACCATACAGACAAATATTACAAGAAAATTTATTGCCGATGATCTTGTATCCCATGCCATGTCCCTGACGGCTGCTGCATCCGACGCAAGGATGGATGGGTGTGATCTGCCTGTGATGAGCAATTCCGGCAGTGGTAACCAGGGTATCACCACCATCCTTCCTGTGGTGGCCGTGGCGCAAAAGACAGGTGCCAGTGAGGAAAAATTAATCCGGGCACTTATCCTGAGCAATTTGATGGCTATTTATATCAAACAGTACATAGGTCAGCTAACTGCATTGTGCGGCATTCTGACGGCTGCAACCGGAGCTGCCTGTGGAGTCTGCTATCTTTTGGGCGGAAACCTGTCTCAGATCGGCGGCACAATAAAAAACATGGCTGCCAGCATCACTGGTATGATATGTGATGGAGCTAAACAGGGATGTGCCCTTAAAGTATCAGCCGGGGTAAGCTCTGCAGTTTATTGTGCTTTGCTTGCCATGGAAGGCAGTTATGCCACCAAGACAGATGGAATTATTGCCGAGGATGTGGATCAGACTATTAAAAATATAGGTGAACTTGCCACAAAGGGCATGCTTGAAACGGACCGGCATATAATTAACACCATGATTTCAAAATAAAAGGGATTGATCTGGTTGGTTTTTCCGGGGTAAAAGGGTTATGAAAGATAAAAAAAAGAAGAAAAATATTATCACAAGGTTTATGGAATGGATGATCAGAGGCAATAAAAAAGCTGCTCAAAAAGGTGATCTGTGTAAGTCATGAATCAGTAAAAAATAAACTGTCGGTCAGGCAGATAAAAAAAAAGAAGAGAACTATGAGTGCAGAAATAAAAGGATTGTTACAAAAAATTAATTTTATTGAAACTGATATGGAGCTGCATAAACAGATTCTTGTTTCTATACCATCTGATAATAAAACAGAAATAAAAACCATTATTTCTAAGATTGCAGACCAGAAAAAACAGATCTATGAGCTAAGACAGGAAATTAAGAAAATAGATGAAGCTGAATATAACAAGATCATTGCCATTGAAAAGGCAGCTGCGAGTTTTCGGCAAATTGCAAAGGAAAAAAAATTTGTCCAGGTAAATACCTTAAATGAATCACATGTTTGTTTTATTACATTTAATGATGGAACAAGGCTTGACTGCCTGGTCACGGCAAAAGAAGAAAACGGGAACTGGACGGTCCTCACTTTGGAGGGAGAAACAAAAGAATATCCCAGGGGGCTTATTCAATAAAGGGAGAAAATGTTGAATTTCAAAAGATTGCTAAAAATATCCTTGGCCGGAGCTTCCGGAGTTGTCATTCTGTTTGCTGCAATAGCTGTTGCAGCATCCCAGGATAAAATTCATATTGACCAATTTATCTCGCCTGAGATCTGTGCTGGATGTCATGGCGAAATTTTTGCACAATGGGAAAACTCAATGCATAACCTTTCCCATAAAGATCCGGTTTATTCAAGGGTGTCGCAGTTTCTTCGAAAAGGTCTGACAGATGAAGGAGAAATTCAAGAGGCTGAATCCTGTGTGAAATGTCATACACCAGTGGGGAATGTGACCGGGTTCCCAGAAAAGCTTTCAGATGATTTATCTAAAACACCTGAGATTGCAACCCATGGGATCCAGTGCGATTACTGCCATTCTGCTGTTTCAATAAACCAGATGTATAATAATGGCCTTGTGCTGAAACCGGGTCAGGGCGAAGATGAACCAGGAATAAAATATGGCCCTTTTGATGATTCAATTCCTGATTTTCATGAAGCCCAATATTCAAAACTGCATACTGAATCACAGATTTGCGGAACCTGCCATGACGTAAAACACGTGGCCTTTGGAACAAACCTTGAAACCACTTACACTGAATGGAAAAACAGTCCTTATAATTCTAAAGATCCTGCAAAAAGAATTGAATGCCAGGGCTGTCACATGTACCAGAGACCGGGCATCCCTTCCACAGGATCTACACCCAGGCCTGAAAATCCAGGGGCAGCAACGGATTACAGTGATGAAAGGCTCCATATTTTTACCCATTATTTTGTGGGGGGCAATTCATCGGTTCCGGGAAATTTTGATGGTCAGGACAAAGATCAGATGGCTATCGAACGGCTTCAAAATGCTGCAAGCCTCTTAGTTGATACATCCTTGATCATGCAGAAAAAGTTGAATATCACTGTGACCAATACTGGTGCAGGGCATTCCATACCCACAGGGGTTGGTGATCTTCGCCAGGTATGGCTTGAAATTACTATCCAGGATAAGGATGCAAGCTTTCAAACCGGTGTCCTAAACGACAAACATGAATTATCAAAAGATGCAGTGATTTTTCAGACTGTTTTTGGGGATGAAAAAGGAAATGAAGTTATCAATATTGCCAAGGCAAGACAGGTTCTCAAAGATAACCGTATAAAGGCAAAACAGAGCATCACCGAAACAATAGATCTTCCCTGGATGCCCCAAAAAGATGCCATGGTAACCGTACGGTTATTATACCGCGGGATGTCCCAGAAAATTTTAAACCTGATACCGGGACAACCGTTTGAACCCTTGCCAATAGTAGAGATGGCAAAGGTTTCCAAACGAATTTAGAAGGGCCAGAAGTTGTTGTCGTGCCAGACGCTTTCAATAAGGGATGCTTCAAGGGCCATTAACTTTTTCAAATGGGTTTTTTCCCAGACTGAAAGCCAGTGGTACATTTTTTTTTCTTCCGGATCAGTGGCTTCTTGAGCCCTCTGGCCGTACATCTTAACAGCCTTTTCCTCAAAACTGATAGCCGCGGTAATGGCTGTGGCCTCAAAGCCTGCTGCATTGATCTTGTCTTTTAAGGTTTCATCAAGAATATCCGGTGCAGTTACAGCTCCGCCGTCATTCTCAAAACCGCCTGCCATGAATTTGCCGCTTTTCATATAGGCTTTAAACTGTTTTTCAAGAATATTCATGTGTTCCTGCTCATCATCAGCAAGATCTTTGAAAAAGGCTTTGACCACTTCATCTTTTGCATGATCCATGGCTTTTTCGTAAAGGCTTTTGCCTTTTCTTTCTATGAGGAAGGCATTTTTTAGTATGGTTAATGTGTTTGATTTATCCATGTTCATTCTCCTGTTTCAGGTTGAAAGGTTCAGACAATAAAAACAAGATTACATTATGTTACAGGGAATATCAAGCAGGACAAATAATCGCAGGATATTTGCAAAAGATAATTTTACATAGTAAAATATCTGCACAAGAAGGTTTAAAATTTGCATTTCAAGGTTTTTTTTTATAAGTTGCAGTATTTGATGAGATAAATTTTGACTATATAAAAAAAGACAAATGACAACATTTGAAATTATTATCATTGCAGTTGGCCTTGCCATGGATGCATCGGCTGTAAGTCTTGCCGCTGCTGCCGCAGGATTTGCAAAGGATGCCAGGGCTAAGTTCCGACTGTCTTTTCATTTCGGACTGTTCCAGTTTTTAATGCCCGTTCTGGGCTGGCTTCTGGGCATCAGTTTTGTGTCCCATTTTAAAGCCTTTGATCACTGGATTGCTTTTTTCCTTCTGGCCTTTGTGGGTATCAGAATGATCCGGGAAGGCATGGATAAGTCCTCTGCCATACAAAAAAAAGATCCCTCCAAAGGAATGACAATGGTTATGCTCAGTGTGGCCACAAGTATTGATGCCCTGGCAGTGGGCTTAAGCCTTGCCATGCTGGATGTAAATATCTGGTATCCCAGCGTCATGATCGGTGTGATCACAGCAGGCATGTCTTTTGCCGCCATTAGGATCGGAGCAAAACTGGGCAGGATGTTTGGCAAACGAATGGAAATTTTAGGGGGACTGATCCTGATCCTGATTGGTTCCCGGATACTTTTTTCTCATTTGATATGATGAAAATAAAAAATAAAAGGTTTTATAATGCTGCATCCTGATCTTCCTGTTTGTAACGACAAAGAGGGCTGTTTCATACCCGATGGCCTGCCAAGGGTGATTGATTCCCATGTCCATATTTTTCCGGATAAAATATTTTCATCCATCTGGTCATGGTTTGATCAGCACGCCTGGAAAATCAGATACCAGATGGATACTTCAAGTCTCATCAAATATCTTCTGGATCATGGGGTCAGCCATGTTGTGGCGTTACAATATGCCCATAAGCCTGGTATCTCAGAGATGTTAAATTCATACATGGCCAAAAAGTGTAATGAATTTAAAGGACAGGTCACAGGAATGGCAACAGTGTTTCCCGGAGAGCAGGGTGCTGATAAGATCTTAATTAATGCGTTTGCCAATGGATTAAAAGGGGTAAAGCTTCATGCCCATGTCCAGTGTTTTGACATGAACAGTCCTGACATGGATATCATTTATGATATCTGTGAAAAAAAAGACAAACCCATGGTTATGCATGTGGGGCGAGAGCCCAAAAGTGAAGAATACGCATGCGATCCATATGAAATATGCAAAGCTGCCAAGCTTGAAGCCGTGCTTAAAAATTTTCCAAAGCTCAAAATCTGCGTCCCCCATCTGGGGTTTGATGAAATTAAGGAATATAAATATCTCATTGAAAGATATGATACCCTCTGGCTGGATACTGCCATGGTATTGACCGATTATTTTCCCACGGATAACAAAATCGGGCTTGAACACTACAGGGCTGAAAGGATCATGTATGGATCTGATTTTCCCAACATTCCCTATGCCTGGGACCGGGAACTTAAGTGGCTGAACAAATCCCCATTATCAGGTGAAAATCTTGAATGGATTTTACATAAAAGCGCTGAAACGTTTTTTAACATTATATAGCGACCTTATAAAAATAATCGATAGTATACGATTGGAATTGAAAGTGGCAAAGTGGAAACACTACATCCTTTTAATTAATGCTCGACCGAAAACCGCCAATTTTTCAGATATCCAGTCCAAGGGATCTGTCCGCCCTTGTTTTTAAGCTATCTATCTCTAGATCGGCATTTATTAGATTTGGCAATCCTGTATCGATATTAAATAGACCATTTGTCGAAAATGGCAGTGCTGCCATTTTCGACAAATGACAATTTTGTAAAAGTTTTGTCGATCCACAGGTTGTGGGAAAGCACGGTTAGTCGCGGGCTCATATTATCCAAGTCCTTTTTTTGCATTGCTTTGTTCAGGGCATCGTTCAGGCTGGGGTTATTTCAACAGTGGAAACCGTGTTTAATTCCAGAATGGTTCGCTTCAATTTTTTATATTACAATAAGTTTGATTATCTGTGTGATGAATGGACTTTATCCCAAACACAAAATATTGTGTTTGCCGATGATGCTAAAAACACAAGACTGTCTCCAATCAAGTTGAATGGGATTTTGATTCATTTGATTTTTATTTTCCTTATAAAGTTTAATTTTTGACCCGAGACTAAAAAATTCGTCTACACTGTATCTTGTACCATGGTAAAATTTGAAAACCCGGACTGATGAAAGAAGCGCTCGGTAAATTGTTAAATTTGAGTCCTGACAGATAATACCGGTGCATTAGTAGAAAATTAGAAAAAGGGAGTCCACCCGGAGAAAACTCCCCACTCCCAGAAGGTTTGTGTATGAAAGGAGGATACGACTCCGGGTGGATTGTAAAATAAAAAAACGTCTATGCTGTTTTAATTTCTATCTGCCTGGGTTTTGCTGCTTCTGACTTTGGCAGGTGGAGCCTGAGAACACCATCTTTTAATTCGGCATCAACTTTTTCAACATCAATGGTCTGAGGCACAGAAAAACTTCTGATATATTCTAAATCAGAAAATTCTTCCCAATTAGCGAGCCCTTTTGATGCAAGCTTTCTCACACCTGATAAAGATAAGGTCCCATTGTCTATGTTTACTGAAATATCATCTTTTACAACGCCTGGCATGTCAGCATGTAGCAAGATCTCATCTTCGTTTTCGTAGATATCCACTGCTGGTATTGCCTCATATAATTCTCTGGTTTTTTCAATATTTTTATCTTCTCTTTTAGTGATTTCCTGATTTTTATCCATGATAACCTCCATTGAAAAAAGGGTCCTGTTATTTTTTAACTCACAGTAATTTTCTTTGGTTTTGCAGCCTCGGATTTTGGTAGTGTAAGATATAGAATGCCATCCTTCAATGTCGCTTCAACTTTTGAAGAATCCACATCAGCAGGCAGTGTAAAACTTCGTGAAAAGGCTCCGATTCCTCTTTCAATTTTATGTGTCTTATATCCCTCAGGTGCATCCGAATTTCGTGTGCCAGTGATTTCAAGGTAGTTACCCTGAATTTTAATATTCAGGTCATCTTTTCCAATACCTGGAACTTCAGCGTAAATTTCAAAATTATCCCCATTTTTGTACAAGTTCGTTCTCGGGGAGTTGCCCTCAACTTCCCATTTGTATCCATATGATTGTCCATAGTCACTGTTGAGATTGTCCAGTTTTTTTTGAAGAAGACTCATGGTCCCAAACAATCTGTCTAAATCATTTATTCTCATAAACATAATTCTTCCTCCTTTGATATAAAAATTATCTTTTGATTAGGGAGCGGATTCGATTGGCCGAAGCGACGTTTTCATGAAATAGATCAAGAATTTTTTGGCTTTTAACCAGATCGTTGCTCCCATAAATTCATCTTATTCGAGCCAAAATTAATGCCCATATTTTTCGTGTCAATATTGTTTTATTATTTTTTTAAAAATTTTTTATTTCAGTAATGAATTCTTGAATTTACTTATTAATAATAATGCATTTATTTGATCATAAACCATTTAATATCAGCTCTTTGGAGTGTAATGATTACACGATCTTTTTCAGTCAGAATCTCTGTATCTTCCGCTTTTGTATTATCAGGAATCGGTATTTGTCTTGAAAATGTTTGTTTGATTTCATGTGTCCAAATGACCTGATTTTTATTGCCTTTTCTTTCTACAGACCTCGTAATTGCAAATTATAGAAAACATTATAAGCTGCTGAATTTTCAGTAGATCATATTGATTGGATAACAGCTTAGGATGAGGCACTATTTATCAGCGTTTACTGGCATTTTAAAGACTTAGTCCAGACAAGATTCTGGAACCAGACGAACAGATAAAACATGTAGTTTGGGATATTAAAAATACTGATAAAAATCAAAATTGTTTTTTGTTAAAAATTGACGTTAAGATAATGAAAGTAGGCATTCGTTTCATTTTTCTTTAAAAGCGTCTTATGGAAAATGATTATTAATAGATGTCTCAGTATTACAACTGTCCCAACACGAAATACAAACAATTGTTACAAAGTTGTCTCACAACGACACCTCCATTTAGTGTCTCAATAAATTAGAATGGTGAAAACCACCATGGATGAAAGCTTATTGCTAATGCAGTCCTCCTCTGAGTATAAAAAGTAAACCTTTAAAAATTTTTTGGTATAATTTATGCTTTATCTCAAAAAGTATAAAGGTTCATGATGAACTAAAATTTAACACTATTTAAGGAGAAAAAATGAATAAAATATTAATCGCTTATGTTAGCAGAGCCGGTACTACGCAAAAAATGGCTGAATACTTGGCCGAAGGTTGCCGAATGTCCGGCCATGAGGTTACTGCCGTAAAAACAAGTCAATTGAAAGATGAAAAAGACCTCGCAGGTTATGATGGTTTTCTATTTGGGTGCCCGACATACCATAAAGATATAACAAACAGTATGAAACAATTTCTTTTCCTGGTTGAAAAGGCAAATTTAACTGGGAAAATTGGTGGTGCTTTTGGATCTCATACGCATAGCGGAGAGGCTGCACCAATGGTCTTTGAAACCATGCAACATGTATTTAAGATGGACGTAATGGATCTTGGGCCTTTAAACCTTACCGAATCATTGATGCAGACTGACGAGGGTTTAAAGGCTTGTCATCAATACTCAAAGGCTTTAACTGACAAGTTTTCCAGATAAGCATTATAATCAATGCGTATGGCATGGTGAATTTAATAAGCTAAGCGATTTAACAGAATAAAACTTAACTCGTTTTCATTTTTTTATAGTCTATGTTTCTAAAAAAAAGGAGAGACAAATGGCAAACCCAGAAGACATGTGGCAATGTCAAACCGCTACCTGTGGATATATTTACAACCCAGATAAAGGAGACCGAAAAGGTAAAATACCAAAAGATGTAAAATTTGAGGATCTGCCTGATGATTGGAAATGCCCGGTTTGTGGTGCAAGCAAAAAAGCATTCAAATCGTTAGCTGTTTAGGGTTTTACTCTTTTAAAGCTTATTGATTCGAGGATCAATTGATAGGTGGACAAACATACCAGTTCTTTAAAGACTGTAAGGGTGTATCAGATAAAAGAATTACAATTTTAAGGGGATAAACAAAAAATGAAAGAGATCACATGGACGAATGATTTGTCTGTTGGAACAGAATTGATCGACGAACAACATATATTGTGTGTCTGGCAAGTAAGCACAGGTTAGCTTGAAACTTTAATCCAATGAGAATCAGAGAGACAATAGGCCTGATGGAGACGTGACATGGAAAAAAACAACCAGAACGTTGCAAGAGAAACAGCAAAGAAACGATTTGGGCTTTTGCAGGTCTTTGGAATAATAGTTGTCGTCGCTTTTCTTACCACAGTGATAACCATCATGGTGTTCAAGACCTACTTTTTCCCATCGGAATTTAAACCTGTGACGTTGAATTCTCAGGAGGAACAAGTTTTAACTGCAAAAATAGAAAATCTTGATTCAGAAAAAATTGCTGCCAATCCACATAAGAACCGCATCCCAAAGAAGTCTTCTAAACCTGACCGGTTCAATCAAAAGGCATCTCTCGAACCAGAACCATATAGTGAAAAGGGACTTAAAAGGGAGATAAATTTCACTGAAAGGGAACTCAACGCTTTACTTGCAAAGAATACGGATCTTGCAAAAAAATTGGCAATAGACTTATCTGATGACCTTATCAGTGCAAAGCTTCTGCTGCCTGTGGATGAAGATTTTCCTATACTCGGAGGTAAAATCCTCCGTGTCAAAACTGGTGTTGCTTTCACCTACGATAAGGGTAAGCCCATCGTCATCCTTAAAGGTGTTACTATTATGGGTGTACCTATACCAAATGCCTGGCTGGGAGGAATCAAAAATATAGATCTGATTAAAGAATTTGGTTCCGATACGGGTTTCTGGAAATCTTTTTCGGATGGGGTTGAAGGCATCAAGATAGAAGAAGGTTTGTTTAAATTAAAGCTAAAGGAATGATAAGGAAACACTTGCGATGATCTTGAATCTAAAATTGAGATAACTGTTTTATACCACACAAGCCCCATGCTAACTGATAAGTTGTTGGACTGGCAAGTTAACATAAGCCCCACTAATTAAGAAATAATGGATAAAACATCTTCATTCAGCATCAGATCCCGTTATATGTACAAAATGCCGCCCCTGACAAACAGTTTTAGATTTCCAACCAATCCACAATTATTCTTTGGGAAAACAAAATAAAAATTTTATTATTTTCAGCTTTATTTAGCCTCATTGTCTTTGCACCCATTGAGTATGAAGTTCAAGCAAATGAGATGCAAGATGGTGCACTTTATCAGTTACCGCAAATGCAACTAAAGTTGATTAATTGAAATGCCTTTACAGACATTCAAATCGTTGATATGGGTAATTTTGTCTGAATTTTCGTTATGTGGATCTGTGTTTTATTAATTTTGGAGGTATAATGAGCATCAAAAAAGAGCAGGCCTTTAAAGATGATATACAAACGTCTATTGTGGCAAATAGAATAGGAACAAAAGAGCTACAGAATGTATTTAACTATTTTTTGGAAAAATTTGACCTCACGATGAGTGTTAATAAGAGAAGGCCTTTTCGTTTGTCTGATAGTAGACTCAGCAAATACCGAAGAGAAGAGTGTGAACAATTCCACAAAGATTTAGGCAGAGATGTAATATTTCAAACCGACAGAAAATAATTAAAATAAAACAGTTTATTTTCAGCTGGAAAAATCTTACGGTTTTTAATCGCCTTTCTGATGACGGTATTCAAAGATTCAATTGCATTGGTTGTATAGATTAAAAACAAAACTAAAATGACAAATCCATAATAATCTTGTGCTTGTGAAGTGTTCTATTTTGTAATCTTTTATTGAATTATATGAACCTGAAGAAGCGTCAGAAACCATTCTTCAAAGTTAAACTTACTAATATAAAAAATTGAAGGAGGCCATTCTGGCCATTTAAACCAAATGTCCATGTTAAAAAACAGACACCGGACTATCCTCTGTTAGTCCTGTTTTTTATTCAAAAATAATCAACCAAAATATATTGTACCTTGTATTTTTTCATTCCAAGGTGCGACATTAAATTTAATTGGAGTAGAGATTCCAGGAGATTCAACGTCATTAAAGCCGAATATATTATTTTTTCGTCTAAAAGCTCAGACAAATAAATGGTCTCATTATTATTGACTTGACATCATATGCACAAAAAACTAAATTTATGCATACGGAGGTATTATTATGAGAACTACATTAGATTTGCCGGAAAATTTATTGATTGAGGCGATGAAAGCAACACATATCAAAACAAAAACAAAAGTGATTATTGCCGCTTTAGAAGAATTAATCCGAAAAAATCAAATCGCTGGGTTAAAAAAATTTAAGGGCAAGGTTGATCTTGATATCGATATGAACCAATTGCGGGACAGAGAATGCCGGTCTTAGTGGATAGCTCTATCTGGATTGACTATTTCAGGGGAGATAAAAACTCAGATAAATTGGAATATTTTATCGATGAAAACGTATTGGTTACTAATGATTTAATCCTTACGGAGTTAACCCCTTTTTTAAAAATTAAACAGCAGCAAAAAATAATCAATCTTTTAAAGGCTATTGATAAACTTGAGTTGAATATCAATTGGGGTCAACTCATTGATTATCAACACAAATGCCTGAAAAAAGGTATAAATGGCGTTGGAATCCCCAACCTGATAATTGCACAAAACGCTATTCAAAATCAGTGCGAACTCTACACGCTTGATAATCATTTTAAGATGATTCAACAATCAATTAATCTTAAACTGATTAATTGAAAAAAAGGGAACACTTTCATGCAAATCACAATAAGGGAGTTGGACAAAAAGGCAACTTGTAAGGATTGCTTACAAGTTCAAATTGAAAGGATAAGGTATTTAAAGAGATATTTAAACAGGCGGAAAACTTTAAGAGGTACAGGTCTCTATGATTTACTTTGACTCAGGTAAAATGAGTTGGATTATTTTTTTGACTGCTTCAGTGCCGGGGTTTAGATAGGTTTCTTTGAGTGTCTCAACCTTATCGTTACGCGCTTCAATTTTTTTTATCATCTCATTTATTTCAGCCTCTGGTTCTTCTGCCTTGGTCACAGGGGCTGGCTGCTTTTCAGTTAAAGTGAAAATACCTCTTTGGCCGGGTGGTTTTTTGCAGTTGCTAAAATGGTGGATCCCATTTTCAACCCACTGATAGTGTTTGGCCTGGGCCATACAGGGAAGTAAGGATAAAAGTATGAATATGATTAATTTTTTCATAATCTTTCTTTAGAGTTTTTTATTCATACCACCTGTGCAACTGCCTGTAAATAGGTAAAGCTTTAATTTTTAACAGGATAGCCGCAAAATTTTTTTTATGAAAATAAAAAATAAAAGGGTTTATTTAGTGTGTCCATGGAAATGATCAATATTATCAGCTCAGAAATGAAGTTAAGTAATTCACAGGTTCTGGCAGTTGCACAATTGCTGGAACAGGGTGCTACCATACCTTTTATTGCCCGGTATCGAAAAGAAAAGACGGGATCTCTTGATGAAGTCATCATTGCCGCCATTCGAGACCGAATAGAACAATTGAATGCGCTCAATGATAGAAAAGAGGCGATACTTAAGTCTTTAAAGGAACGTGAACTTTTAACACAAATCCTGTTGACAGACATCCAGAATGCCAATTCAATGACCGATCTTGAGGATTATTATGAAAAATACCGACCAAAGAAAACAACCCGGGCACAAATGGCAAAAGAAAAAGGCCTGGAACCTCTTGCTGTATTTCTTTTGCTTCAATCAAATCAGGATCCTTTGATTGAAGCAAAAAAATATCTGTCATCCCGGAATGAAGTTGAATCTGTTGAAGATGCCCTATCAGGAGCCAGGGATATTGTTGCGGAAATCATCAATGAAGATGTGCAAATCAGGGCTGGTATCAGGGAGTTGTTTTTGAAAACCGGGCAAATCCGATCCATGGTAAAAAAGGGAAAAGAAGAGGAGGGAATAAAATTCAAGGATTACTTTGACTGGACGGAAATTGCCTGCAAAGCACCTTCCCACAGGATACTTGCCATGCTCAGGGGTCAAAAAGAGTCTGCCCTTTCCGTGCATGTCCTGCCCGGAGAAGAAAATGCCTTACGCCTTATTGAAAGAAAGTATATAAAAAATCAATCCAGATCAGCACAGCAAATTATAATAGCCATAAAAGACAGTTATAAAAGACTTTTATCCAAATCCATTGAAAAAGAATATATTCATCAATTAAAATCATTGGCAGATGAAACTGCTATCAATATTTTTGCCGGGAATTTAAAGGAACTTTTGCTGTCTGCCCCCATGGGTCAGAAAAGAATCCTTGCAATTGATCCCGGGTTTAGAACAGGATGTAAGGTGGTATGCCTTGATGCACAGGGGCAGCTTTTGCACCATGATCTGATCTTTCCCCATCACAACAATGATGAAAAAGCAAAAAAGATTGTGTTAAATCTCGTGAAAACGTACAAGATTGAGGCCATTGTCATTGGTAATGGAACGGCAGGACGGGAGACGGAGGCGTTTGTAAAGGGACTGGATCTGGATAGCAATATTCATATTGTCATGGTGGATGAGAGCGGGGCTTCCATTTATTCGGCATCAAAACTTGCCAGAGAAGAATTTCCTGATCACGATATCACGGTCAGAGGTGCTGTTTCCATTGGCAGGAGACTTTTGGACCCTTTGGCCGAGCTTGTCAAGCTGGATCCAAAATCCATTGGTGTGGGCCAGTATCAGCATGATGTGGATCAAAAATTATTGAGAAAATCTCTGGATGATGTGGTGGTATCCTGTGTGAATCAGGTCGGGGTTGAGGCCAACACAGCCAGCAGGGAATTGCTTTGCCGGGTATCTGGCTTAAATGATACCATTGCCGCTAATATGGTTCTATTTCGCAATGAAAATGGTCCCTTCAGATCAAGAAAAGATTTTTTAAAGGTGCCACGACTTGGGCCAAAGGCATTTGAGCAGTCCGCAGGTTTTTTAAGAATTCATAATGCAGGCAACCCTTTGGATAGAAGCGGTATCCATCCGGAATCCTATAAAATTGTCGAAAAAATGGCAAAAGATGTCGGGCTTAGCATTAAGGACCTTATGATGAATAGCCTTGAGATCAAAAGGATTCAATTGACCCGGTATGTTACGGAAACAATTGGTATGCCGACACTTAAGGATATTGCAAAAGAACTGGCAATCCCTGGCCGTGACCCAAGAAAAGAGTTTCAGGCATTTTCCTTTGACAATACCATACATGATATAAAAGATCTTGTGCCCGGGATGAAAGTGCCGGGGATTGTGACAAATGTCACTGCCTTTGGTGCCTTTGTGGACATCGGGGTTCACCAGGACGGCCTTGTTCATATCAGTCAGCTGGCAGATCGTTTTGTAAAAGATCCCAATGAAATTGTTACAGTTCGGCAGGCAGTTATCGTAACAATCCTGGAAAAGGATGTGAAAAGAAAAAGGATCTCTCTTTCCATGAAGGAAAAGTAATAGCGGTTTTATCTTTTAAAGCCCATCTTGAAAAAAGTGATCAAGCCATTACACTTATGTAGTACAAAATGAATAAAATTGAAAAGGAGTGACACCCAAAATAAAGTATTTTTTATAAAAAGGAGATATCCAATGGCCAAAACTAAATTAGCAGGAAATGATGTACAGCTGGCAGGTGAATTTTTAGGTAAAGAAAAGAGTGTAAAAAATTTTACAGCAGTCAAACAGGATTTATCCGAGTTTTCCCTGGAGGATTTTTCCGGAAAAAGAAAAGTTTTAAATATTTTCCCCAGTATTGATACAGCTGTTTGCGCAACATCTGTCAGAACATTTAATCAAAAAGCATCAGAGCTTGAAAATACTCAGGTTATATGCCTTTCCTTTGATCTGCCCTTTGCTCACAAACGTTTCTGCGGTGCAGAAGGGATAGAAAATGTTGTAACGGGTTCCCTGTTTCGCAACCCTGATTTTGCAAAGGATTATGGACTTTTGATTGAAGATGGTCCTTTAAAAGGGTTGACTGCAAGGGCGGTTATTGTTCTGGACGAGAACAATAAAATATTGCATGCAAAGCTTGTTGATGACATTACCCATGA
>JACNHV010000184.1:25350-37911 GCA_014383445.1 Candidatus Desulfobacula maris
AAATAATAGAGCTTCTTGATTATACTTGAGTTTTAACCATTAACCAAAATATCTGGAGAGATCCCATGAAAAGCATTCTTAAATGGTTATTCATAATTGGCGGTATTTTTTTAGTTCTTATTATTGCCGCCGTCATTATTATCCCTAAATTTGTTGATGTTAAAAAATATAAACCCATAATTGAACAAAAAGTTGCCGATGCTACAGGTCGCTCTTTTACCCTTGGGGATGACATGGATGTATCTGTCTTCCCCTGGGTGGGTGTGAAACTGACAGATC
Organism: Candidatus Desulfobacula maris; assembly: GCA_014383445.1. GTDB lineage: Bacteria > Desulfobacterota > Desulfobacteria > Desulfobacterales > Desulfobacteraceae > Desulfobacula > Desulfobacula maris. The sequence continues at coordinate 25,630 of JACNHV010000184.1, forward strand.
TTCAATTAGGTAATCCTGTTGGATACAATGAAAAAAGCATGGTATCTGTGAAGAATTTTGAGGTCAGGCTCAAGGTGATGCCGCTTTTGTCCAAACGAGTAGAAGTTAAAACATTTGTTCTGGATGGCCCTGTGATTTATCTGGAAAAATTAAAAAATGGTAAAGCCAACTGGCAGGGAATTGGTGCGAAACAAGAGAAGAAAGCTGTTGCGGAAAAGAAGATTGAAAAACCCTCTTCTGAAAAGGGTCTGCCCATTGCAGCTTTGCAGGTAGATAAATTTTCCATTACAAACGGTCAAATGATATATGTGGATCAAGCAACAAATGTTAAAAAACAGATATCAGACCTGAATTTGAATTTAGAGAATATCAGCCTTGAAAATCCTGTTGGAATTTCATTTGCTGCCATGATTGACGGAAAACCGGTTTCCCTTAAAGGAACGGCCGGCCCAATTGGGAAGGAACCGGGTAAAGGCACAATGGCAATTGATGTTGTTGTAAAAGCCTTGGAAGAACTGGAAATAACATTAAAGGGTAATATTATCGATCCTCTGGCAAGCCAAGCCTTTGATCTTGAACTGACCATAGCTTCTTTTTCACCCAGAAAACTTCTGGCTGCCCTGGATCAAAAGTTTCCTGTTCAGACAAAAGATCCAAAAGCATTGGATGCCCTGTCTTTAAAAACACGATTAAAAGGGAACCCAGCCAGTGTGTCCCTGTCAGAAGGCCAGATCCAATTGGATGATTCAAAATTGATATTTTCAGCTTCAGCCAAAGAGTTTTTAAAGCCCAACCTGAAGTTTGACCTTAAATTGGACGAGATCGACCTTGACCGGTATCTGCCGGAACCCCCGGCAAAGCAAGAAACAACCCAGACGGCTGGCACCACACCCTCTAAAAAAACAGATTATGGGCCCTTGCGAAAACTTGTTCTGGATGGAAAGGTTAAGGTAGGCAAATTAAAAGCCCATGGCGCAATCGTTGAAAATATTGACATCCATGTTCTGGCTGACAAAGGCATTATCACCATAGATCCATTGGGGTTAAATCTTTACCAGGGAAGTGTTGCATCAAAACTTGTACTGAATGTTCAAAAAAATGATCCCCAGACAAAAGTAACCATGGATGCCAAAGGTATTCAGGCAGGACCTTTGATGAAAGACGCCCTTCAAAAGGAATTGATTGATGGAACCCTGAACACCAATATAGGACTTTCCATGACAGGCGACACGGCTGATATGATCAAGCAGACATTGACAGGACAAGGGGAGCTCTTGTTTACTGATGGTGCAATTATCGGTATTGACCTTGCCGGTATGGTTCGAAATATCACGGCCAAGTTGGGAGTGGGGGAACAAGTAAAAGAAAAACCAAGAACTGATTTTGCAGAATTGAAAATTCCTTTTACTGCAAAGAATGGTCTTATCAATACAGATGGAACCAGTATGATGTCTCCTTTGTTGCGGGTGATGGCAACGGGAGATGTTAATCTTGTAAAAGAACTGCTTGATTTAAGGGTGGAGCCCAAATTTGTTGCCACTCTCAAAGGCCAGGGGGATTCAAAACAAAGATCTGGTTTGATGGTACCGGTTCTGATTACGGGCGCATTTACATCTCCTAAAATCCGCCCGGATCTTGCAGGCATTGATCTGAAGGGCATGATCGAAGGCAAGGGTCTTCCGAGCACGGAAGGATTAAAAAAGGTGTTGGACACAAAAGTAGATTCCAAAGAAAAAATAGAATCTGGGAAGGAAGATGTGACAAAGCAGATTAAGGGCTTATTGCCTGGTTTCACAAAATAGAATCAGGTTTGTCAATCCCGGGGGTGTTGTTAAAAAATTTTACACACCTGGGCAGGATTCCCGACATAGGATTCCTGGTATAGGAACCCTGGAATGATAAAACTGGATAAAATTCATTGTTTAATAATGGAGGGAAAAATGAAACATTTAAACCTTAAATTTATATGGATACTGCAAGTGGTCTTCATGGCCACGCTGATATTATCAGCACAGGTTTTTGCCGGTAATTCCTGGCTCACTAAAGGCAGTGATCTTTTAAAATCATTGGGCAAGGGCGATAAAGCAAGCGCGCTGACCATTGAAGAAATCGGTGCCGGACTCAAAGAAGCCCTTAAGGTCGGGTCGGAAAATGTTGTGAAGCAATTGGGGGCAACAGATGGGTTTAACAAGGATTCCAACATTCATATTCCCTTGCCGGCAAGTCTTGAAAAGGTAAAAAACATGTTGAGCAAGGTGGGCATGTCTTCTCTTTTTGAAGACCTTGAATTAAAGCTGAACAGGGCAGCAGAGGTTGCAACACCAAAGGCAAAACAATTATTCGGGGATGCCATTAAAAGTTTGACAATGGAGGATGTAAAGGGAATTTATGACGGGCCAAAAGATGCAGCCACACAATATTTTAAAACAAAGATGTCACCGGGTCTTTCCAAAGAAATGAAGCCTGTGATTGAGGACAGCCTGTCCCAGGTCGGTGCGGTAAAGTCCTATGACGATATGATGAAAGGATACAAATCCATTCCCTTTGTTCCAGATGTAAAAGCAGATCTTACGGATCATGTGGTGGAAAAAGGAATGGACGGCATTTTTTATTATATGGCAAAAGAAGAGGCAGCCATTCGGGAAAATCCAGTCAAAAGAACAACAGAGCTTTTGAAAAAAGTCTTTAATAAATAACCATAAAACAAAGATTGAGGTAATTTATGGATGTAACTTTTTACGGCGCAGCAGGTGAAGTAACAGGATCAATGCATCTTCTGGATACAGGCAAGGATAAAATTCTTTTTGATTGCGGCATGTTCCAGGGAAGGCGAAAAGAAAGTAAGGAAAAAAATCAAATTTTCCCCATTGATAGAAGCAAGATCACCAATATGATTCTATCCCATGCTCATATTGATCACTCAGGTCGTATCCCCCTGCTGACAAAAGAGGGTTTTTCCGGCCGCGTGGTGACTACCCGGCCCACGGCAGATGCCCTGGATTATATGTTAATGGACAGCGGACATATCCAGGAATCAGATGCACAATATTTGAACTATAAGTCTTTGAGATCCTTTTTACGTCAATCGGAACAAAATAATGTAAAGCAGGATGTTTCTAATAAGGAAAAAAGTGACATAAAAAAAATGTTGAAAAAGAATGCTTATGAACTTGATATTGATGTCATTCATAAGCTTCAGAAACAGCATGAACTTGATATTGTTACACCTCTTTATACCATGGATGAGGCAAGACAATCCCTTGGCTTTATTGATGGATATCCCTTTAATTATCCTGTGACCATTGGTGAAAATACCACGGTAAAGTTTTATGTAGCAGGCCATATCCTTGGATCTGCTTTTTCAGTGGTGACCATTAAAAGAGATGGTAAAACCACCAGGGTTCTGTATACGGGGGATGTGGGACGGTTTGGAAAACCCATATTAAGGGATCCGACCCTGGTCTTTGATGAGGAAGACCTTGATATTGACCTGTTCATTACAGAAAGTACCTATGGTGACAGGGAGCACGAGCCCGTTGAAGATTTGGGATCAAGGCTGAAAAAAGTGTTAAATGATACATTTGAAAGGGGCGGGTCTGTGATCATTCCCTCCTTTGCTTTTGGCAGAACCCAGGAATTGATTTATATTCTTCATGAGCTTTATGATAAAGGAGAGGTTTCAAGAAGACCCGTTTATGTTGACAGTCCCTTGGCAACAAATCTGACCAAGGTGTTTGGCGAACACCCTGAAGTTTATGATAAGGAAACCCATGAAACCTTTCTTGAAAAAGGGAAAAATCCATTTCAGTTTGATAAAATCAAGTTTGTTCAGACCGTGCAGGAATCCATGCAGTTGAATAAGGATAATTCCTCCCATGTGGTGATATCTGCTTCGGGAATGTGTGAAGCAGGAAGGATTTTGCATCATCTTCGATATAAGATTCATGACTCGAAAAACACCATCCTGCTTGTGGGGTATATGGCTGAAAATACCTTGGGCAGGCGGATTGAAGATCTGGGTGCCCTGGCTAATGAACCAGGGAATAATGGAGACGCGCCTGAAATAAAGATACTGGGGAAAGCCTATCCTTTGCGTGCAAAAGTTGAAAAAATAGGCGGATTCAGTGCACATGGGGACAAGCATGAACTTGAAAAAATCATCACTGGATCAAATCTTAGAATAAAGAAAATCGGTATTGTCCATGGGGAAGAAGCCCAAAGCGCAGCCTTTGCAAAGCATCTTCAACAAAAAGGCTATGAAACAATTATCCCTAAGCCCGGCGATAAGATATCCTTTTAAGGATTTATCTGGATATTTGCCCTTCCCTTCTGGCTAAATCGGCATTCCATGTCCCGGCTCTGGGGGAGTAAATTACCAATATTACCAAAACTGGTATTATTGGTAATTGTTTTAAAATCTTTTATTTTTTTTATTTTGATGATATGAACATTATTCAAGAGTCAGGATAAATTTTTATTCAACTGGAGGCAGGTTGGAGTTTAAAAAATATCAACTATATCCAAGGGTGATCAATGATCTGAAACAAAGATCAACCATTAGTATTGTTTTTTTCCTGACAACGGCCTGTCTTGTTTTGGTTACAGACAACTATAATCTCCGCCATCCTGAATTTTCCAATCCGTTTTTGATCTCACTTTCAGGGATCTGCCTGTTGCGGTTACTTCACATGACCCTTGCACAACGGACACAGCCAAAATTTGAACGCTTCAATAATCTTATTTTCATTTTAGGTGTTGCCGTGACGGCTATGATCTGGGGGATCGGGTTTGCAAAATTTATGATTCAGGATGGAGAGCTTAGTGCAACACTTTTAATGACGATGTGTACAATTGGCCTTTGCGCGGGAGGGGCAGTGGCATTTATACCAGACTTGAGATTGTCTATTTCCTTTAGTTTTTTTATGCTGGTGCCGACCATAGGGACAATGGTTTTTTATCACAAGAATATGCCGCTGGTGATTTCTCTCCTCATTTTTTTTGTTTATCTTTGTTTTATAACCCATAGAGGGAACAGGGAATATTGGTATGCTCTTGAGAACGAATATTTACTGAAAGAGAAATCAAAAGAGTTTGAGAATATGAGCCGGATCGACGGCCTGACCGGTTTGTACAATCGACGGTATTTTGATGATGCCCTTTCTTTTGAATGGAGCCGGTCTTTAAGGCAGCAAACCTCGATATCCATTATTATTTTTGATATTGATGATTTTAAACAGATCAATGATCAATATGGTCATCTGGCCGGGGATCAATATCTTAAAGCCACAGCAACAATTATAAAAAATATTTTTAAACGTGAAACAGATATCAATGCCCGTTATGGTGGTGATGAATTCATTGCCCTCATAGCCAACAAACCTCTGGAAAATGTCCTGATGATGGCTGAAAAGGTTCGGTCGATGATAGCTGCATTACATTTGGAATATGAGGGTCAACCCCTTCAGGCCACTATCAGCGCAGGGGCGGCAATCTGTGTTCCCGATAAAAGGGATAAGCCCCAATCCTTGATATTAAAAGCAGATAAAGCACTTTATCAGTCCAAAGCAAGCGGCCGGAATAAAGTTATTGGAGACACATAATCCCCCTGACAAAATAGTATGGTCAACATGCAATGTTAACTGTGGCAGCAGGTGTCCTGTAAGGCTGCATGTGAAAAATGGATCCGTTGTAAGGGTGGAGTCAGATATAACTGACGATGATTCTTCTGGAACCCAGCAGATCCGGGCATGCCTTCGGGGCAGAGGACTTCGGAAATGGATCTATTCTCCTGAAAGACTCTTATATCCCATGAAGCGCACAGGCAAAAGGGGTGAAGGCAAATTTACCCGCATTTCCTGGGACCAGGCCTTTGATTTAATCGCTTCCAAACTCAAACATATCATTGATCGATACGGCAATGAGGCTGTCTATCGCCATTATGGGACAGGAAATCTGGGAGGTGTTGTCTCTCACTACAACCAGATTGAAAGGCTCATGAATGTTCTGGGAGGCAAGCTCAATTATTATAATTCATATAGTACGGCCCAGATCCACCAGGCCATGACCTATCTTTATGGCAAAACGGGCACAGGTAATTATATCAGTGATATTATTAACAGCAAACTGGTTGTGCTGTTTGGAAATAATCCTGCTGAAACCAGGATGAGCGGCGGGGGAACAATTAGAGACCTGGTATTGGCCAAACGACAAAGCAAGGTAAAAGTCATTGTCATAGACCCATTGCATACAGATACTGTAACAGGGTTTGCCGATGAATGGATACCCATCAGGCCAGGTACGGATGCGGCTCTGGTGGCAGGTCTTGCCCATGTGCTGATCTTGAACGGCATGGTGGATAATGATTTTTTGAACGGCTATGCCCTGGGATATGATCAATCCACCATGCCAGAAGATATCCCTGAAGGAAATAGCTATAAAGACTACATCCTGGGTTCTGGAGCGGACAGAACACCCAAGACCCCTGACTGGGCCTGTTCCATCACCGGCATCCCTGCAAAACGGATTGTACAACTGGCATATGAAATCGGCTCCACTAAACCTGTATATATTGCCCAGGGGTGGGGTCCCCAGCGCCATGCCAATGGTGAGCAGGCTGCCCGTGCCATCTGCATGCTGCCTATTCTGACGGGAAATGTGGGTGTAAAGGGCGGTAACAGTGGTGATCGTGAAGCTGCCTGGGGTATTGACTGGCCTGTGATGCCTGTGGGCGAAAATCCGGTTAAGACATCCATTCCCTGTTTTTTATGGACAAAAGCCATTGAAAATCCTACAGGGTTTACCGACTTGAACAGCGGGCTTAGGGGTAAAAAGCATCTGGAAGTACCCATTAAATTTCTCTGGTGTTTTGCCAGCAATGCACTCATTAATCAACACTCTGACATAAATCAAACCCGCCGCATTCTTAAGGATGACACTCAATGTGAAATGATTGTTTTGATAGAGAATGTTATGTCCACAAGTGCAAGATATGCTGATGTTTTACTTCCCGGAACCAGCAGCTTTGAAGAACGCGACCTTGCATATCAGGGGTATGCCGTGGAAATGGGGGTCCTTATGGTAAGGGAAAAGGCCATAGAGCCCATGGGTGAATGCCGGACATTATTTGATATCTGCGCTGGGATTGCCCGGCACATGGGGGTGGAAAAGGATTTTACCAATGGTATGGATCATGACCAATGGGTGGAAAAAATGTATCATCAATGCCGCAAACTAAAACCGGAATTGCCAATAGATTTTTCAAAAGCTCTGGAAAAGGGTCTGTACAAATGGCCTAGAAGCGGCAATTCTTTTGCTGGCCTGGCATCCTTTAGAAAAAATCCTGAAAAATATCCTTTGTCTACACCATCGGGCAAAATCGAAATTTTTTCCCAGCGTCTCTGGGAAATGGCTCAAACCTGGGAATTGCCAGAAGGGGATTCCATTAAGGCCCTGCCGGAATATCTTTCCACCTGGGGTATGCCGCACGAAACAGATGCTGCCTTGTATCCCCTTCAATTGGTGGGGCATCATAGTAAGCCGCGGACCCATTCAAGCTATGGAAACAATGAATGGCTTAAGGAGGCATCACCCCAGGCTCTCTGGATAAACCCCCTGGATGCAATACCCCGGGGCATTGAGCATGGAGACCTTGTAAAAGTCTTTAATGATATTGGCGCAACAATGGTCCGGGCCAAGGTCACCCCCAGGATCATGCCCGGAGTGCTTTCTCTGCCCCAGGGGGCCTGGTATAACCCAGACCGGGAAGGGATAGATCAAGGAGGTTGCATCAATACCCTGACAAGTCATAGACCTAGTCCCATTGCCAAAGGAAATCCCCAGCACACCAACCTGGTACAGGTGGTAAAAGAAAAGAGTAATCCATGATTAAAACCCCGGCTTTTTTTATTGATATGCAGATCTGTACAGGTTGTAAGACCTGCATGGTTGCCTGCAAGGATAAAAATGACCTGGCACAAGGCTTAAGATGGCGCAGGGTGTATGAGTTTTCCGGTGGAGACTGGATAGCCAGTGCTGATGGAACTTTTACCCAGGATGTATTTGCCTATTATATTTCTGTCAGCTGTAACCACTGCCAAGATCCCATCTGTGTTGAATCGTGCCCAAGTCGTGCCATGCATAAGAATGAGTATGGTATTGTTTTGATAGATTCAAAAAAATGTGTTGGATGTCGTTATTGTGAATGGGCCTGCCCATATTCGGCACCTCAATTTGATCGTTCAAATGGTATTATGACCAAATGCGATTTCTGTCAAACTCAAATCCAGGAAGGCAGGGATCCTTGCTGTGTGGAGGCCTGTCCCACCCACGCCCTTTCCTTTGGTGACTACGACGATTTGATAACGCTTCATGGTGAAAAAGCGCTTATTGCTCCTTTGCCGTTCCCTGAAATGACGTCTCCAAATCTGGTAATCACGGCACCTAAACAAGCCAGATCTCAGGGCAACACCAATGGATTGATTCAAAATCCAGAGGAGGTGAAGGATGCATAACTTAAGCCTGGTAATTTTTACTCTATTGATTCAAACCTCCGTGGGTATTTTAGGGACAGCCATATTTAATATATGGAGAAACAAAAACGGGATGGTACAGATCCCTTTGATCATTTTATCAACCTGTCTGGGATTGATTGCACTGGCTTTGATATCAGCAATGGCTCATTTGGGAAACCCCAGAAAGGCACCCCACGCAATATTGAATATTACCCATTCATGGCTCAGCCGTGAAATTGTTTCAATTAATTTGTTTGCTATTAGCATTGTTTTATTGTGGGGCTTGACATTTATAGGTTTTCAGAAAGGTGCTTTTGTTTTTCAGATAACCTCTTTAATTCTCGGAATATTAACTATATCGACTATGAGCCAGGTCTATTATTTAAGGGCAGTACCTGTGTGGAACAGTATTGCCACTCCAATGGATTTTTTTGGCACGGCTTTGTTAGCTGGTGGTATTGCATGGGCTGTTTTAAATTTGTTTATTTCAGACAGGGTTTCTACACCAGGCCTGACCTTTTTTATGTTCCCATATCTGGGGTTATGTTGCAAAATTTTTGCCATATCTTCAACAATATCAGTACAAAAGCGATCAAAAAACCTTTTCTGGTACGCATCCTTACGAGCTAAAATAAATGCTCATACTTCAACATATGCCGTTAGAGCAGGTCTTTATATCATCGGGGCGGCGTTGTTTGCAGCAGCCAATATGGGTATGACGGATCAGCCCGCCTTTTTTCTGTTGATCTCTTTTGCTGTCATCTGTTTGACTGAAATCTGGAACCGGTTTTGCTTTTATGATTCTTTTTGCCGGTTGGGGCTGTAACTTATAAAAAAGGTAAAAAATGAAGATAGAAAAATTATATAAAATAGGTTTTTTTGATATTGACCCCCAGTTTAAACTGAGGATTCATTCGACTGCCAGGCTTTTTCAGGAAATGGCCATGCTTCATTCAACAAAGATTGGGGAAGGCCCGGAAGTATTATTTGAAAAAGGAGTTATCTGGTTTTTAAATCGTTTGGAAATTGAGTTTTTCCGCTATCCAGTGCTGGGCGAGGATGTTACGCTTACAACCTGGTCAAGGGGATTTAAAGGCTATAAAGGATTCAGGGAGTATCATATACATTCATCTCACGGGGATATTGCCAGGGGATCAGGTGTCTGGCTTTTTTATGATTTCAAACGAAAGCGGATCTTAAAAGTGCCGGCCCAGATTTCCAGGCTGTATGAGATTGAAAAAGAGAAATGGTTTGATAAGGAAATTGGTGACTGGCAGGCCTGCGGGAAGATTCAGCCGGAACAGGAGATGGATATCAGTCTGCGTTATTCGGATTTTGATGTGAACGGGCATGTGAATAATACCATATATCTGGGATTCCTGGAAACTTTGTATCATAATACGATAAACAGCAATTCAAGGCAGATAAAGAATATTAAAATCAGATTCAACCGTGAAATCGGCAGAACAAAAGAAAGGGTTCGGTCAGGCTGGAAAAAGGTTAATGGTGTGTATCATTGCAATATATTTGATGATTCAACCGTGTACGCTGATGCCCAGATTATTCCCATGGATATTTAAAATCTGGATAAGTAGTGCCTGACCGAAAACCTCGTGTTTGGGTGAGTTTCCGTTCAAACACTAAGTAAAAATATGGCAAAGGAGAACAAGATGGGGCAAAGATTTGAGGTTTTGGTAAAAGATTTGAGCAAAAAATATCCTTCCGGCCTGTTTGACTTTCAGGATACATCGGAACTGGAACCCTTAGACAGCATTATTGGTCAAAAACGGGCTGTTGAAGCCATTGATTTCGGGTTGAATATGAGGGGCCCGGAGTATAATATTTTTGTCACAGGCCTGGAAGGCACTGGCAAATCGACCATTGTCAAAAAGCTTCTTCTTGAGTATGCCAAAAGTCGTGAAACATCGGAAGACCTTTGCCTGGTTAATAATTTTGATGACTCGTATTGCCCGATTGTGATTGAAATGCCGACAGGATCGGCTGTTTATTTCAGTCAAAGCATGACCAAGTTTATTGAAGTGCTAAAGACCAAAATTCTTGAATTTTTTGAAACATCATCTTTTCAGGAGGATCAAGCTAAAATTTACAAAGAGTATTCAACCCGGCAAAAAAAATTACTTGAGGATGTTGAACATCTTGCTCAAAGTAAAGGGCTAACAATCATCAGGACAGAAAATGATTACCAGGTTGTCCCAGTGTCAGATGGTCAGCCCATGTCCCAGGAAGCATATCTTGCCCTTGATGAAGCAGCACGGCAGGAAATTGATACAAAATCCGTACCCGTTGAAGAAAGACTTAATGAATCTCTTCTTGAAATAACTAAGCTTGGGGATGAAATGAAAGTCGTTTTAAAGGAACTTGTCGCCTCAAAAACAGAACAGCTCATTTCAGAACTAATTGATCCTGTGAGGTATTATTTCAGGCAATGCAAAGATATTCAAACCTATCTGAAAAATGTCAAGGCCGATATTATAGATAATATTGCCATGTTTCTGGGGGGGAAAGGCCAGGAGGATGCTGAAGGCAAGAAGTTCCAGGAAATGACGGGTTCTCTTGTGAAAAGATATCAGGTCAATGTCCTGGTGGATCGAAGGCGGGAAAAAGGGGCACCCGTTGTATTTGAGCCAAACCCCAGTTTTCATAACCTTTTTGGGAAAATTGAAAAAAAACCAATCATGGGAACATTTGAGACTGATTTTACAATGGTTCAGGCAGGTTCTCTGTTGAAAGCCAATAAAGGCTATCTTATTCTTAATATTGAACCCCTTTTAATGAATCTCCCCGTGTGGGAATCTTTAAAAAGAACACTGCAGGACTCGATGCTCAGGATCGAAGATATGCCTGACCAGGCAGATTATGGTATGCCTTCATTAAAGCCTGCTCCCATACCATTGAATGTCAAGGTGATACTTGTAGGCGGGTATGAACCCTTTAGAATTTTGCAGAGCACGGATTTAAGATTCAATAAAATATTTAAGGTCAGGGCGGATTTTGATTATGAGGCAGACCTGACAGATGAGAATTTGTACAATTATGCCAGGTTTATTGCCCGGGTGTGTAAAAAAGAAAATTTGCTGAGTTTTACGCCGGATGGTGTGTGGGCTGTGATTGAATATGGAAACAGGATGGTTTCTGATCGGAAAAAACTCTCCCTTAGATTTGGTAAGATACTTGGAATTTTAAAAGAAGCTGATTATTGGGCAAAAAAGGATAATGCTCTTGTGGTTTCTGAAGGATATGTAATCCGGGCGAACAGCCAGCACAGGTTTCGCCATAACCTTTACGAAGAAAAAGTAATGGAGCAATTTGATGATCAATCCGTTCTGCTGGATGTAAAAGGAAAGATAATAGGTCAGGTAAATGCTCTTGCAGTCTATGATATGGGTGAAATAGCTTTTGGAAGGCCCACACGGATTACGGCAGAATCCTATATGGGAACTCCCGGCATCATTAATGTTGAACATGAATCTGATCTTTCAGGCCAGACCCATGATAAAGGGGTAATGATTGTCGCAGGTTTTCTTGGTAGAATGTTTGCTCAAAATTATCCCTTAAGTGTGAGTATCAGTATTACATTTGAGCAAAGTTACGATGGGATTGACGGTGACAGTGCCTCTTCCACAGAGTTGTATGCTGTGCTTTCCAGTCTTTCCGGTATCCCTGTCCGCCAGGAAATAGCTGTAACAGGGTCTGTGAATCAAAAGGGTGAAATCCAGGCCATTGGCGGTGTGAATGAAAAAATAGAAGGATT
>JACNHV010000184.1:38744-40109 GCA_014383445.1 Candidatus Desulfobacula maris
ATGAAAGATCCCCAGGGTGTTCCCTCTGGTATGGATAAAATTCTGTATCTTGAAATGCTCATGAACCAGGTATTGATCGAGCAGAAAGCCTTTGATCTTCTGGTTATGGGCCGTCAGGAAGGTCAGGGATGTTATTGCATGGTCAATAATATTCTTAACCGGTTTGCCGAAGAACTGGAAGGCAATTATAAATATCTTCTAGTTGATAATGAAGCCGGTATGGAGCATTTAAGCCGCAGAACCAGCGGCAAGGTGGACATTCTTCTCATGGTAACAGACTATTCCTTAAGGGGATTGAGAGCTGTGGGTCGAATCAATGAAATGCTGGGTGATCTTAAGCTTAGTGTAAAGCATAAGGGATTGATTGTTAATCGTGCACCAAAAAACTTAAGCAAAGCTTTTCTGGATGAGGTTGAAAGTATAGGAGTTCCCATACTGTGCATCATACCGGATGACAATAATCTTCTTGAATTTGATATGGAAAGAAGGTCGCTTCTTGAACTGGAAGATGATTCTCCGGCCGTTGTTGCCATTAATCAGATGATGGAAAAGATTAAAAAAATTATTGATTAAGGTATGGATTAATTATGGGGTATGTATTTGATTTTAAAGATGCAGGATTATATGATGCCAGGTTTGACCAGGGTAAAAACAGGTATTGCCTGGATCTTGAAATCAAATTAATGATGGATCTTTTGTCCCCGAAAAGAGGACAGCGGATCATTGATATCGGATGTGGGACCGGAATCAGCCTTGAACCATTGCTGGACAAAGGGTTAAATTTGACCGGGCTGGACCCGTCCCAGTATATGCTGGATCTGGCATTAAAAAGACTTGGAAACAAGGTGGATCTTCACCGGGGTGTGGCTGAAGATCTTCCCTTTGATGACAATTCCTTTGATTCTGCATTTTTTTTTACAAGCCTTGAGTTTACAGACCGCCCTGCCAAAGCCATTGAAGAAGCCTGCAGAGTGGCAAAGGATTGCGTTATTTTATGTGTTTTAAACCGGTACGCGCCATTAAACATGGTCAGGCGGGTTAAAAGTTTTTTTGTGCCCAATATCTATAACCATGTCCATTTTTTCAGTATCTGGGAACTCAAACAGATTTTGTTTGCCATCCTGGGAAATGTTCCAATAAAATGGAAGACAACCCTGCAATTCCCCTTTGCCTGCGGACAGATAGCCAGGTTTGTGGAAAACTTTCAAATTGTTCAAAAATCATTTTTCGGAACACGTATTGGCATGAGAATCCAACCAGTGCCAAAATTTCGGACAAAACCCCTGCTGCTGAAAGTGAGAAAGCAAAAAGCCTATAACCCTGCATCTGGATTAGCCACACGAATGAGGCAGTAAAAATGGAAAC
>JACNHV010000184.1:40655-57074 GCA_014383445.1 Candidatus Desulfobacula maris
TTGAAATGGTTTCTCCCTTTCTTGATGCAGCCAATGTGGATTTAAAAGCATTTAATGACAGGTTTTATCAGACCTATTGCAAGGCAAGGCTTGAACCTGTTAAAGAAAATATTAAAAAAATGAAAGATATGGGAATCCTGGTGGAAATAACCACCCTTCTCATCCCGGGATTAAATGATGATGAAAATGAAATTGGTGCAATGGCAGACTATATTGCCAATGACCTGGGAAGGGAAACACCCTGGCATATTTCAAGATTTCATCCCAGCTATAATATGACGGACAGGCCGGCAACAAGTATTTTGTCACTGGAAAAGGCATATGCGGCGGGTAAGGCAGCCGGACTTTTTCATGTTTATATAGGAAATGTTCCGGGCCAATCTTCTGAAAACACCTATTGTTCTTCCTGTAATGAACTTCTGGTGAGAAGATATGCTTATCAGATAGAAAATTATATGCCCGAAGGCGGGAAATGCCCTAAATGTAATACAACTACCTATGGAATATATTGAGATATGAGTTTTGAGATATGAGTTTTGAGATATGAGTTTTGAGATATGAGTTTTGAGATGTGAGTTTTGAGATGTGAGTTTTGAGATATGAGTTTTGAGAATAATATTGTCAGTTTAACATCCCTTTTGAAAAAAAAGATATTGGTTTATGGGAGAATGATTAAGTTTTCCCATACCATTTTTGCCCTGCCCTTTGCATTGTCTGCCGTGGTAATGGCCTGGGAGAATCATGCTCCCTCCATCTCAGATTTTTTCTGGATTCTTATGGCCATGGTGGGGGCAAGATCTGCTGCCATGGGATTTAACAGGATTGTGGATGCAGATATTGATCTTAAAAACCAGAGGACAGCCATAAGGGAGATTCCTTCAGGATTATTGTCAAAAAAGGAAGGTTTTCTTTTTGTGGCACTCTCTTGTCTGCTCTTCATTTTCAGTGCAGCCATGCTGTCTTCTCTTTGTTTTATCCTATCCTTTCCTGTTTTATTATTTTTATTTTTTTATTCCTATACCAAGCGGTTTACAAAATATTGTCATCTTTACCTTGGATTTGCCATCAGTCTTGCCCCCATAGGTGCCTGGGTGGCCATTACGGGGACCTTGTCATGGAGTATTATTTTTTTAAGCCTTTCCCTTATGACCTATATTGCAGGGTTTGATATCCTCTATGCCTGCCAGGACATTGATTTTGATCAAAACCAGGGCCTTTTTTCCCTGCCGGCAAACATGGGTCCTAAAAAAGCCATGCGCATTTCTTCAATGCTCCATGTGGCCACTTTTATTTTTCTTTTTATCATGTATGTCATCTTTGATATGCACCCGGTTTTCTTGGTGTTTTTAGGGATCATAGTACTTCTTCTGATAGCAGAGCATAAACTTGTGACCCCGGATAATTTAAAGCATATTAATATTGCTTTTTTTCACGTGAATTCTTTGATTTCTGTTATTCTTTTTATCGGCGTTCTGGTACAGGGCTTTTTTAGATGACAAATAAAAACCATATCTTTGCCATCTTTAGATCATTTGTTCATGGTTTTTTATCATGAAAGAGTTTCTTATTCATCCAAAAGGAAACCCAGGCCCCTGGTTTATCATTGATACCCTTAAGAAAAATGGATTCCAGGCCTATATTGCCGGAGGTGCCGTAAGAGATATCCTGCTTAAGAAAAAACCTGAGGATTTTGATATCCTGACCAATGCATCCCTTAAAGAGTTGGCATCCCTTTTTAAGGGCCAGAAAATTAAAACCATGGGGAAAACCTTCCCCATTTGTACTATAAACGGCATTGAAATCTCTTCCGGTCGGGCAAAATTTGATCTATCTGATTTCCCTGAATCAGATCTGGCTCAGAGAGATTTTACCATCAATTCAATGGCCTGGGACCCTATATCAAAAAAAATTATTGATCCCTTTAACGGGAAAAAAGACCTTGAAGATGCCATGATCAGATTTACAAAGGATCCTGAAAAAAGAATTGCTGAAGATCCTGTTAGAATGGTCAGGGCCTGCAGGTTTGCAGCCTTGATAAACGGATCTTTTTCTCTTTCTTCTCTTGAGCTCATACTTGCCTGTCGGGATTTGCTTGATACATCGGTTGCAAAAGAAAGAATCCACAGTGAAATTATAAAGGCAATGGGGTTAAAAAGACCCTCCCTTTTTTTTGCGGCCTTGAAACAGACCGGCCTGTTGTCTATAATTTTTCCAAGCCTTGATCGCTGCCATGGTCTTGATGGAGGGCATCATCATGGAGAGACGGTTTTTGAACACTGCCTGATGGTGGGAGATGCCCTTTCCAAAAACCTGCCTGTTTTAAGGCTTGCAGGATTTTTACATGATGTGGGCAAATTTGATGCAGCAATAAAAAAGGATGGCAGCCTGACATTTACCGGTCATGAATATGATACCAAAGCCGTGATCCAGGATCTTGAAAGATTAAGATTTGCGAATAAGGATATTGACTATATCACGTCTTTGATTAATACTCATATGAGACCCTTGACGGAGCAGACCACTCCGAAAGCAGCCAGAAGGCTGCTTTTGATGCTGGATAAATCAGGACTTGATTATGGGGATTTCATGCGCATGAGGATCGCAGATAAAAAAGGGAACCTGGCTAAAAGGCCATATACTATTTCCCAAATTCGTATCAGGTTGAAAAAATTGTTCGCCCAGATGGAAGGGCAAAAAGCTTTTCAGATGAACCATCTTAAGATCAATGGAAATGATATCATCCGGATCCTGGGTATTGCACCCGGGCCTGATGTAGGTAAGATAAAGCAACAGCTGTTTGAAATGGTATTGGATAATCCTGAATTGAATAATTATAATGATTTAAAAAAACTATGCCAATCTTTACAAATAAAAAAATAATTCTCATACTCGGATGCCTGACCATTTTTTTCCCAGGCGCTTTTGTCTTTGGTTTTCCCGGGGTCATGGCACAAGAATGGCAGACACTTTTTCATGTGAATAAAGCGCAAATCGGGCGGTTAATGTTTTTTATCCTGGCCGGGACAGGATTTTCAATGATTCTGGCAGGCAAACTCCAGGAAAAAATCGCTGGCCACTTTATTATTTTTACTGGCAGTCTTGGCTGCGGCCTGGCCATGTTTTTTGTCGGCCTGGCCACGGCCATTGAACATGTTTATATCTGGGCGTTTATTGAAGGCTTTTTCAGCGGGTTTGTCTATATCCCCTGTCTGACTATTTTTCAGAAGATTTTTCCGGATCACAGAGGTCTTGCGACCGGGGTCTTTAATTTGACCTTTGGGGGTGCGGCAGCCGTTATGTCTCCTTTATTCACTTATCTTCTTGTTTCAAAAGGATATGTGTTTACATCCAATTTCAGCGGAATCATTTCCATTTTTTTAGGCAGTTCCCTGGCCTTATTTGTAAGGATACCGCTAAGGGAAGAAAGAGAAAAAGATCAGGGGAAACAACAATTAGCAAGTCTGTCAGTGAAAGAAATATTGCGGATGCATTCTTTCTGGTTTCTCTGGTGTGTATGGGCTCTGTCAGGTGCAGCAGGTATCTCCCTGATAATTCTTTCCTCCTCTTTTGGGATGCATCTGGGATATGGGATAACACAATATGTTTATATATTAACCTGTTTTAATATTTTTAACGGGCTTGGCCGCCTTGTCTGCGGCAGACTGTCAGATCATTATTCCAAACAAAATATATTAATGATCATTTTTTTGATGGCATCCGGGGCTTATTTTCTGATGCCCTGGTTCAGCCATCTTTATATTATCAGTTTTTTAGCCTGTTTTATCGGAATTGCCTTTGGAGGACTTTTTACTGTTTCAGCCCCATTGGTTACAGAGGTTTTCGGGCTTGAAAATTTTGGGATTGTTTTCGGACTGGTATTTACTGCATATGGATTTTTTGCAGGATTTTTAGGCCCCTGGTTGTCAGGGATAATCCTTGATATAAGCGGTTCAAATTTTACCATCGTGTTCAGCTTATTTGCAGTATTTTATCTTATTTCAGCCCTGTTGATTCTTAAAGTTAAAAAGGTAAAAACATAATAATTAAGGGATATTGGTAATGAGTGATGTTGTATTGATAAATATTACGGGCAGAGACAGAAAAGGAATGGATGCAAAGTTTACAGGGATTCTGGCAGAATATGGGGTGAACATTCTGGATATTGGTCAGGCTGTCATCCATGAGCATATTTCTTTTGGCATTCTGGCGCAAATTCCAGATTCAAAAGACTTTTCTTCAATTTTTAAAGATATGTTGTTTGAAGGCCACAACATGGGCCTTAAGATAGACATTACACCTATTGAAGCGGATGATTATGAAAAATGGGTCCATGAACATGGAAAAGAAAAAAGAATCATAACCCTGCTTGGCAGGACCATAACAGCCCGGCAGATTTCCTCGGTTGCATCAATCATAGCGGAAAATAGTCTGAATATTGACGGCATCACACGCCTTACGGGTCGGATTTCACTTAAAAAGCCCCAGGCCAATCCAAGGGCGTGCGTACAGCTTTCCGTCAGCGGACAACCCTTAAATATTCTGGATATGCGAAGAAAATTCATGGAGATTTCCCAGAAAACCGGGATTGACATCTCTTTTCATGTGGATAATATTTACAGTAAAAACAGAAAACTGGTTGTTTTTGATATGGATTCAACATTGGTCCAGGCTGAAGTCATTGTTGAATTGGCCAAGCTTGCCAATGTGGGGGAAAAAGTGAATAAAATTACTGAATCTGCCATGAGAGGTGAGATCGATTTTAAAGAAAGTTTTCAAAAAAGGGTGGCGCTTTTAAAAGGGATAAAGGAAGAACAATTGGTGAACATATCAAGGAACCTGCCATTGACAGATGGAGCACAGCTTGTTGCCAAAACCCTTAAAGGCCTGGGATATAAGCTGGGTATCCTGTCAGGGGGATTTACCTTTGTGGGAGAATATTTAAAGGAGAAACTTGGATTTGATTATATGTATGCCAATGAGCTGGATATTGAAAATGGCGTGGTGACCGGAAAAGTTGTCGGTGATATTGTGGATGGCGAAAAAAAAGCCATACTGCTGAGGCAGATTGCTCAAAAAGAGAATCTTGCACTTGAACAGACCATTGCCGTTGGTGATGGTGCCAATGATCTTCCCATGATCAGCATCGCAGGCTTAGGGGTTGCCTTTAATGCCAAACCTGTTGTTCGTAAGAATGCATCTAATGCCATTTCGAGTGTCGGCCTGGATGGTCTTTTATACCTGATCGGTCTTCATGAAAGAGAAATTAAACAGGAAGTCAGGCTGATGACAGAGTGTTCCTATGGATAGCCTGAAGGCCACACGTAACCTGAAGGTCACACGTAACATGAAACAACTTGCCCGTGACGTTAAAGCGCTTAAAGATAAGCTTGCCGTTTGTACCCGTTGCGGGATGTGCCAGGCAAATTGTCCTTTGTTTGCCCAGACCCGCCAGGAAACAGATGTATCAAGAGGCAAACTTGTTTTGATTCAAGGGTTGATAGATCAGATGTTTGATGATCCAAAAGGGGTGAACCTGCGCCTTCAAAGATGCCTTTTATGCGGGTCCTGTGCCCATGGCTGCCCCAGCAGCGTCAATACAATTGAAATTTTTTTAAAGGCAAGGGCCATCATTACCCAATATCTGGGGATGCCTTTCTCTAAAAAAATGATATTTAAAAAACTTCTTTGCCACCCTGAAACCTTTAATGACATGATGGGTATGGTTGCACCATTTCAAAAACTCTTTTTTAAAAAAGAGCAAAACCCCCAGGGAACCTCCTGTGCCAGGATTGCATCTCCTTTGCTGCGGCACCGCCATATTGTACCCTTGAAAGCAACACCCTTTAACAAAACCCTTGAAAACATGGATTACAGGGTGCAGGGGAAAGGAGTAAAGGTGGCATTTTTTGTCGGATGCCTGATAGATAAGGCCTTCCCCAATATTGCCTACAGCGTCATTGATGTGTTAGAACATTTTAAGGCCCAGGTATTTATACCTTCTAATCAGGGGTGTTGCGGTATACCCGCACTTGCATCAGGAGATGGACAAACCTTTGAGACTCTTGTAAAAACAAATGTAAGTCTTTTTTCAAAAGAAAAATTTGATTATCTTGTGACGGCCTGCGCCACATGTTCGTCAACCATTATAAAACTATGGCCCTCTTTGATAAAAAATGGGGATAAAACACTATTGGGCCAGGTTGAAGATCTGGCTCAAAAAACGGTGGATATCAGCTGGCTTTTGGAAAAACGCTTTGATTTGTCCCTTGGAATGTCAAAGGAGGGGGGATCAAAAGAAGTGATTACCTATCATGACCCCTGCCATCTTAAAAAATCCCTTGGGGTATTTAATGAGCCCCGGAAGGTCATTCTTGCTTCGGGCAATGAATTAAAAGAGATGAAAGAAAGTGACACCTGCTGCGGCATGGGGGGAAGTTTTAACTTTGACCATTATGATCTTTCATCTGAAATCGGCCTTAAAAAAGCTAATAATATTATGGATACAAAATGTTCAATCGTGGCAACTTCCTGCCCTGCCTGCATGATGCAGATTTCTGATATGCTGGCAAAACAGCGACAACCAATTCAGGTCAAGCATCCCGTGGAGATTTATGCTGAAGCACTAGCTAATAGTAAGGCGTTGGATCTTGAACACAGGCTTCTTTAAATCCTTTTATTCTGTGAAGGCAAGAATCACACCTGCCACAGGACCTGCCGTTTTCATCCGGGTCATAGCAGGACAGGGTCAAGGCATAATCCACCCCTAATGCAATTCCCGTTTTAATAATCCTGGCTTTGGAAAGATGTATTAAAGGGGTTTCTATCTTTAGGTTGGTTTCTTTTGTCACTCCTGTTCTGGTGGCAAGATTGGCCATTTTTTCAAAGGCCTCAATAAACCCGGGCCTGCAGTCAGGATACCCTGAATAATCCACTGCCGTAACTCCGATATAAATGGATGACGCCTTTAAAACTTCGGCCCAGGCCATGGCATAGGATAAAAAAATTGTATTCCTGGCCGGAACATAGGTGACAGGAATCTCGTCCCCACATACTTCATCAAGGGTATCATGCTTGGGAACCATGATATCATCGGTCAGGGCCGATCCGCCAAATTGCCTTAAATCAATATCAATAATCTTATGGGCCTTTGCGCCCAGGGCCAGGGCAATTTTTTTAGAAGCGTCAAGTTCAAGTGAATGACGTTGCCCATACCTGAAACTTAAGGCGTAAATCTCTTTGCCTTTTGATTTTGCAATGGCCATGGCAGTGGTGGAATCAATTCCGCCACTGGAAAGGACAATGGCTTTTTCCATCATGTTTTTTATTTAAACTCCTCGTTTGTCAGGATCCCATATGATCTTGTGCTGCTGCAGAGAAAGCCTTGCCGGCAGATGATCATCAAGTATCCAGGTTGCAATGGCATCCGGAGCAATGCAGCCAAAAACCGGTGAAAGGTGAATTTTTTTTAATGAAATTCCAGATAAGTCATTTTCAATGATGGATTTTGCAAAAATATAGTCTTTTCGGGAACCGATAACAAATTTGATTTCATCGTGTTTTGTTAATAAAGGGATGTTTTCTGATAAAAAACTATCAGATTCATGGCTGGAAGGACATTTGATATCCATGATTTTTATGCATTCAGGTGGAAGGTTTTTAATACTTTTACTGCCGTTGGTTTCAACCAGGACCTGATATTCTTTTTTCAGGAGCATGGAGATCAGAGTCGGTGTATTATCCTGCAGCAGAGGTTCGCCACCTGTGACTTCCACAAGGCCACAGGGGTAGGACTTAAGTTCTTTGAAAATCTGGTCAAAGGTCATGGCATAGGATTCTTTTCTGGCATAAGGGGTGTCACACCAGGAACAATTCAGATTGCATCCTGAAAGTCGTATGAAAATGCAGGGCAGTCCGGTAAAGGTGGATTCCCCCTGCAGACTGTAAAAAATTTCGCAGATATCAAGCTGCAATTACGCCTCCTGAAAAGAAGACCCGCATCCCGGGCTTTCAAGGACCATTACTTTGCTGACCCTTATGTGCTCTGTGTTCAGGCGCTGGGAAAGCTCGGCAAATAAAAACTCGGAAAGGGTTTCAGAGGTTGGATTAATATTGGCAAAGGCCGGGTTTTCATTGAGAAAGGTATGATCAAGTTTGCTTAATACATCTTTTAAAGCAGCCTGGACATCCAAAAAATCAATGCCGATCCCAAGCTGATTAAGTTTTGTGCACTGGATATAGGCCTCAACGATCCAGTTGTGACCGTGCATATTGGCGCAGGCTCCATCATAGCCTTTCAATACATGGGCGGCTGCAAAATAATCTTTTATATAAACTTCATATAACCCAGGCATAAAACCTCCTTAAATACCATAACCTTTGTTTTGAAGCAAAAAAGCCGGCAGCCATGGGAACCACCATGAATACCGGCCATTGTAAGTTCTTGGTAGCGACGCAGAGAATTGAACTCCGGACCCTGCGGATATGAGCCGCATGCTCTAACCATCTGAGCTACGTCGCCAAAAAACCCCGCATAAATATCATAGATATGCTGTAGACGTCAATCTTTAATTTATGGAGTATTTATTGATTTATCAAAGCCGGCAACTTTAATAGTAAAATTTTCTAATTTTTCCGGAAGGTCGGAAAATACAACCATAAAAGGAATGCTGGCGCCGGGTGCCACATTGACATTGATGTTATGGGCCCCCTCTTTTAAGGTAAGAAGGGTATTAATGTCTGAAATATTCCCTGTTTTAAGCATCTCCTCCGTGATGATATTTCCGCAAAATACATTTTTTATTTTTGCCTCCTCTTTATTTTTTGTGATCAATGCTCCCCGAATTTCAATATGACTATAGGCAATATTTGATGGGTTTTCAATCCGCCCTGTAATGACAAACAGGGTGCCTGCAGTGGAGTTGGTAACAAAACGACCATTCACACTTTTTTGATTGGGAATGGGCTTAACCTCTGATATTTCCGGAATCGGCTTTTTAATATATTCATCAAGAACAGGCAGTTTATAGCCGGTCATGACACTGGCGATATAGGCGCCGATGGCCAAAAGGAAGACCAATAGCAGTATGATAACAGGTATTCTGAAAAAAGATTTCTTTTTTTTCTTTGTGGGTTTTGGTTTTGCAGTTACAATAGGTTTTGGTTTTGCAGTTGCAAAGGGTTTTACGATGACCTTTCGTTCTTTTTTGGGGGGTGGCTCAACTTCTTTGGCCTCTTCTTCAGGCAGGCCTGTTTTTGTCTTGGTTTCTTTTTCTAAACTTTCAACATCTTCTGAAATTTTTTTTTCTGGTGTAACAGAGGATTCTGCTTCGTCAGCTTTTTGGGGGTCAGGCAAAATAATGGATGCCTCATTTTCCGGATCATCTTTTTCAACAACTAAGGGCTCAGGCTCTTCTAAAAGCTCGGGTTCTTCTAAAAGCTCAGGCTCTTCTAAAAGCTCGGGTTCTTCTAAAAGCTCAAACTCTTCTAAAAGCTCAGGTTCGTCAAAAGAAATCGGGTCATCTTCAATGGGCTTAAATTTAATATCATCATCTTTAATCTCTTCATAATTTTCTGTAACTTCACTCTTTTGGGACAGGGTTTCTTCTTCCATGTCAAATGTATTTTCTTTAAAAGAAAAATCATCATCTATTTCAAGGTCATTTTGGTTGAACTCCAGATAGGGATCTTCCATTTCAATATCAGAATCTTTTGAGGAAAGGTCGAGATCTTCCATTTCAAGGTCAGAATTTTCTTTAAAAAGGTCGTCATCATCCAGGTCAGATTCATAATCAAAGTCAGATGCTTCTTCAGCCGCTTGTTCTATCTCCCAGGGTTCCGGGGCTTTGGGGTCTGACTCCTCTGGTTCAGATTGCCAGGGTTCAGGATCCTCTGTATCAGGCTGCCCAGATTCCGACTCTTCGGGTTCAGGTGGCCAGGTTTTCTGCTCCTCTGGTTCAGGCTGCCAGGGTTCGGACAGAACGGTTTCAGGCTCCCGGGGCAATGGATATGCTGTTAAAATATGGTTGCAGACAGCGCAACGACATTTTGAGCCGCCCTCTTTGACAAGAGAATCATCAAGGTTGAAACGGGTTGAGCACTTATTGCAGGTAATAATCATTGAAGTCTCCTTATCCCTATAGTTTCATGTCTTAGATGGCTGGAAGGTTTCTGTATTTTTTATTATAGTCCAGTCCAAACCCGACAATAAATCCTTTTTCAAGTGAAAAACATGAATAATCAACATCAATTTTTACCGCACGTTGCTCACGTTTGTCAATCAAACTGCAAATTTTAATGGACCTGGGATGTAATAATGTGATGTATTCAATCATGATATGACTTATAACCCTGTTTTTTCCAGTTGTTGAATAAGTTTTTTCTGTTCTTCTGTCAGTTTTTTGGGCATGGGTATATTAATCACAACAAAGAGATCTCCGCAACCATTTCCTTTCATTTGAGGAATTCCGTGTCCGGGTATCCGCATCTTTGCCCTGGGATTTGTTCCGGCAGGAACCTTCAGATTGATGGTCATTCCGTCCGGTGTCAAAACTTCTATGGTATCCCCGAGCAGAGCCTGGGAGAGTAAAATCTGTTTTGAGAGCAAAACATCATTGCCTTCAATGGTATATTCCTTTGACGGGATAAGAATAGATTTAATATAGAGATTGCCGGGAGGTCCTCCGTTGGGGCTCATACCCCCTTTTTCAGCAAGCCTGATTTTTTTACCCTGGGTGAGTCCTTTGGGAATTGTTACTTCTATGGCCTTTGCAATGCCGCCCTGATTGATGGTAATGGTTTTTTTAGTACCATTTATTATTTCATGGAGGGTTAAAGGCAGTTCATATTCAATGTCCTGCCCTTTCATGGGCGGTTGTTTCTGTTGGCTAAAACCACCACCCCCCATATTATTGAAAAACGAATTGCCGCCCCTGCCGGAAAAGCCGCCTTGTTGTCCGCCCCTTCCCTGGGAGCTGCCAAACCCGAATTCCTTTAAAATATCACCCAAATCAAAATTTCTGAAAATATCTTCCTGGGAGAATCGTTGTTGAAAATCGGCTGATCCATAGGTGTCATACTGATTTCTTTTTTCAGGATTACTCAAAACAGCATAGGCCTCGCTGATTTTTTTAAATTTTTCTTCCAGGGGTTTATCCCCTTTTGTTTTGTCTGGATGGTATTTCAAGGCAAGTTTTCGATATGCTTTCTTGATTTCAGACACATCTGCTGTTTTTTCAATCCCTAGAATTTTGTAATAATCTTCAGCCATATGGTATCCTTGTATAATTTAATTACATACCCCATAAATAGTGCCTGAACGAAAACCTTGTTCAGGCACGGTTTTAAGTTTTAGGTTTTAAGTTTTAAGCTAAATCCTAAAACCTAAATCCTAAAACAATCTCAGATAGTTGCAAGTCTCTAACCAAAATTGGAAAACTATATTTCTGACTTTTCGTTCAGGCACTAAATAGTAAGTTTTAATCGGTTTAAGTCAAGCTTTGTTTTTTGTTGTAAATGCGGAAATTGCAACCATTAATACTGAGATGGCGGCTGGTGTCATCCCGTCAATTCTAGAAGCCTGCCCCAGGGATTTCGGCAAAACTTGATTCAGTTTTTCCTTTAATTCGTTTGAAAGGCCATGGGTCTGGGAATAATTAAAGTTTTTCGGGATATTAATTTTTTCCAGGTTCTTATATTTTTTTATTTCATTGAGCTGCCGCAGGATATATCCTTCGTATTTTATCTGGATCTCAACCTGGTACTCAGCTCTTTCCAGAACAGGTGAAGGCTGCGGGCAGATTTCTTTGACTGAAGCATAATCAAGCTCGGCTCTTTTCAACAGCTGCTCAAGTTTTACCCCGTTTGTTATTGGATTTGTTTCTTTGGAAAGCAAAAAATCATTAACCTTCCGGGTTGGTTTTATTATGGTTTTTTTAAGGCGCTGGATCTCTTTTGCCGTCTGGGCCTGGATTTCTCTGCAGAAATTTAATGTATCATCATCCACAAGCCCCAGGGCATTTCCTATCCTGGACAATCTTAAATCAGCATTGTCTTCCCTTAGCAGCAAGCGATATTCAGCCCTTGATGTAAACATCCTGTAAGGTTCCTTTGTGCCCCTTGTTACCAGATCATCCACCATAACCCCCATATAAGCCTGGGAGCGGTCAAGGATAAAGGGTTTTTTTTTCTGGATGGCACAGGCCGCATTAATGCCGGCCCACAAGCCCTGGGCCCCTGCTTCCTCATACCCTGATGTGCCATTTATCTGTCCAGCCAGAAAAAGCCTTTTTACTCGTTTGGTTTCCAGGGCAGAAGATAATTCCAGAGGATTGATATAATCATATTCAATGGCATAGGCAGGCCTCATGATGTCTGCTGTTTCAAGACCTTCCACAGACCTGACAACTTTATACTGGATTTCCAAAGGCAGGCTGTTTCCAAGTCCGGAGGCATAAATTTCCTTTGAGTCCATGCCTTCATATTCAAGGATGATATGGTGGCTGTCCCGAAGGGGAAATTTAACGATTTTATCTTCAAATGAAGGGCAATACCTTGCAGAGCTGCCTTTGATATGGCCGCCATAAAGTGCAGAAAATTTAAGGTTGTCCCGAACAATTTCATGGGTTGTCTGATTAGTGCGGCCCATAAAACTGGGCAGCATGGGATTAACAATTTCTGTGGTTGAAAAAGAAAAGGGTTTTGGCAGGCTGTCTGAATTATGGATATCGAATTTGGAAAAATCAATACTATCCGCATGGATTCGGGGCGGGGTTCCCGTCTTCATCCTTCCCATGTTAAACCCAAGCATTGCAAGATTTTGTGCAAGACTGATGGATGAAAATTCTCCAGCCCGGCCAGCCGCAATTTTTGATGCCCCAATGTGAACCATGCCTTTTAGAAAGGTTCCCGTTGCAATGACAAGAGCCTGGGTTTTATATTCAAATCCCGTATGGTCAATGATTCCTGTCACGGTGTTGTTTTCAAGCAAAAGTTCCTGGACCATGGCCTGCTTGAGATCAAGATTTTTTGTTCGTTCAATGACAGCCTTCATATTTTTTGAATACAGGGTTTTGTCATTTTGCGTTCTTGTTGAGTGTACTGCAGGGCCTTTCCGGGTATTTAATGTCTTGTATTGAATGGCTGAAGAATCTGTGATTTTTGCCATCTGGCCGCCAAGGGCATCAATTTCCTTAACCAGCTGCCCTTTTGCCATGCCGCCAATGGAAGGGCTGCAGGGCATGGAAGCGATTTTATCCATGTCAATGGTTAATAAAAGGGTATCACATCCCATGCGGGCTGAAGCGAGGGCTGCTTCGCACCCGGCATGGCCGGCACCGATCACAATGACTTCATATGTTTTAAAGTTAAAATTCATGACGGGTCAGGCATGGGGTCTAAATTCTTTAGAAAAATATGTTTATGGTCATTTTTGCCATAAAAGTGTGGCAATTGAGCAATCAGATCATAACCTGTTTTAAGATAAAATATCCTGGTTGGTTCATATAAAGGGCGGGAAGAGGTTTCTATCCAGATGTTTTTGCCACCCAGAACAGCAATATCCGCTTCTATTAAATGCATCAAACCTTTGCCAATCCCTGCATTTTTCTGGTTTTGATGAACAGCGATCCAGTACAGATCAAAGCTGTCAGCTGTACAAGGCGTTTTTCCATAACACGCAAAACCAATGGGTGTCTCATCTTTTTCTGCAATAATAAATATGTATCCGCTTTTTTCTTCCCCCTTGGCCAGATTTTCTTCCACCAGCTCCTGGGCAACGGCGATCTCATAATCGTAAAAAAAAGAGGATGACAGCAATATCTCCCGGACCGAATCAATGTCCGTGGTTTTTAATTTTTTTCTAAAATTCATTTTTTTAATTTAAATCTTCTAAAATTCTTTTTATCATTGTTTCATTATCATACCCGGCATAGCCTGCAGCTGCAACAAACCCGCTATCAGGTGCAATGCAAGGGTTTCCATTGATTTCCAATATATAGACATTTTCATTGATATCCACTCTAAAATCAATGCGGACATATCCTTTCAGGTTAAATGCTTTCCAGGATTGCTGGCATATCATGGTCAGGTCTTTTTTAAGTTTTTGATTGTTTTCAAGTGTGCCAAATGACCGGTTGGTTTGTTTATACTCATCGCTGTTCACATCCCATTTTGCCTTGTAGCCAACAATTTTTGGTTTGTCGTCAAAATAGCTGTCAAACATCATTTCAGCAGGCGGCAGGATCTCAACGCCATTTTCATGGGCTAACATGCTCACATTGAATTCTCTTCCGTCAATAAATTCTTCAACAAAATAATGAGAACCCGGCAATTGTTTTATCTGTTCAAGTTTGTTTTTTTCTAAAGGGGTAAAGATAAAATCATCACTTATTCCGACTGATGCCTCTTCCCATATGGGTTTGGCAATATAGGTTCTGGCCTTATCCAGTTTTCCAAGTTCATTTATTGAAAAATAATCAGCCGTGGGAATATGATTAAATCGCATTAATTTTTTTGCCAGAACCTTATTTGTGGTCATAAACAGGGCATCCAGGGGAACTCCTGTATAGGGTATCTTTAAAGAATTCAATATGGCCGGCGCAAAATAGATCAATTCACCTTTTCCCCATAGCGACTCCACAAGGTTGAACACAATATCAGGCTGCTCATTTCTGACTTTTTCCATGTCATCCATTAAGCTGCTGCCGACACTATGGCAAACCACCCTGCAGTTCAGCGTTTCACATGATTTTTTTACCAATTCCAACTGATTGATAACATCTATCTCATCAGGGGCATTGCTCAGTATTTGATTGTAAAGAATGACAATTTTTGAGTTCATCAATTAAAATGTCTTGTTATGGCTGATTTTAATATGGCATCAATGATCTGTTGATAAGAGATATTGTTCAGTTGACAGAGAATTGGCAGATCAGAAATAACAGGATTAAGTCCTGCCAGGGGATTTACTTCAATAAAGCTGATTTTGCCGGTCCGGTCAATCTTCACGTCAACCCTTCCCCCGTCCAGACAATTCAAAGCGCGCCATGCGTTTAAAGAAACATATTTGCATTCTTCAAGCAGGTCTCCTTTGACGGGCTCATACGCCACACGACCAACATAATTTTCCTTGTTGTTGTAGGTATAAAAATTTTCAGTCTCTTTATTGTAAATGATTTCCATTGCTCCTGGTACATATGCTGCCTGGCCACTGCCCAGGACCCCCACGGTAAATTCTCTGCCAGGCAGAAATTCCTCCACCAGAACAGGTTGATTAAATTTTTTAAGCAGATTGGTACATACAATTGCCAATTCTTTTTTTGAATTAATCACAGAAGCTGCATCAATCCCTTTTCCTGTTCCTTCGGAAATGGGTTTTGCAAAAAGCGGATATTCAAGAGTTATCTCATTTATATCAGATAATTGAGATACAACATGAAATGCCGGGGTATTTACGTCGCTGTCCCTTACAATTTGTTTTGCAAAGGCTTTATTTAATGCAATTCCCAGGGTAACAGGACCTGAAAACACATAGGGTATTTTGTAGGCATCAAGCAGGGCAGGAACTAAAGATTCACGGCCTTCGCCATATAAGCCTTCTGCAATATTAAAAACCAGATCCCAGCGTTTATTTTCCAGAAGCATTTTCATCAGGCTTTGCACATGGCCAATGCGCTCTGTTTGAAATCCTGCCAGGGCAATGGCCTGCTCAATTCCCTCAATAGTGCTTTCCTTATCAAATTCAGCTGTTTCTTCCAGAGAATAACCCTGTTTTAAATAATCTGATCTAAGGTCATAGGTCAGTCCGATTTTCATAGTTTCTTAACTGCTCCTGTGGATAAATATCCTTGAAAAAAATGTCTGGCATTTACACCAAGGGTTCTGTTTTTATAGCCCCCTTCCTGGACAAATAAAACCGGATACAATAGTTTGCCCAGCAGAACCCCATTATTTGCAAAATCGGCTGAGGTAAGAGACCATGTGCCTGTTGGATCACCCTTTGCAGGATCAAATCCAAGGCTTACGATCAAATAGTCAGGGTTAAACGCTTTTATGGCTTTTATGGCCTTTTTTAAATAAACAAGATACTCTTTGCCGGAAATTGCTTTTTTTAAAGGAAGATTCAAATTAAAGCCTTGTCCCTCACCCTCTCCTCGTTCATCGGCAAAACCTGTAAAATAGGGATATGCAAAAGAAGGATTCCCGTGGATTGAAACCGTAAAAACATCTTTTCGATCATAAAAAATTTGCTGGTGTCCATTGCCGTGATGATAATCAATATCTAAAATTGCAATTTTTCCATATTTTGAAAGAAAATTTGCCGCAATGGAAGAGTTGTTAAAATAACAAAATCCGCCGAACACATCTCGTTCAGCATGGTGGCCAGGCGGTCTTACCAGGGCATAGGCTGTATGGTATCCTTCC
>JACNHV010000018.1 GCA_014383445.1 Candidatus Desulfobacula maris
TTAGGGTTTAAGTTTTAGGTTTTAAGTTAAATCCTAAATCCTAAAACTTAAAACCATGCCTGAACGGGGTTTTCGTTCAGGCACTAATTATTTTTCAATATAGGCGTAGGCGCTGTGGTTATGGATGGATTCAAAGTTTTCCGCGCTTACTGAAAACCAGGTGATATTTTCATCGTCCATTAATTGTTTTGCCACATCCCTTGCAATATCTTCTACAAATTTGGGATTGTCATAGGCTTTTTCAGTGACAAACTTTTCATCTTCTCGTTTTAAAACGGAAAAAATATCACAGGAAGCTGCTTTCTCCACAAGGTTGACGATTTCTTCTATCCAGATAAACTTATCAAACCTGGTACTTACCAGCACTTCGCCGCGCTGATTATGGGCTCCATATTCACTGATCTCTTTTGAACAGGGGCAAACAGATGTGATGGGAACTGCAACCTTTAAGACAATATCTGTATCTGTTTTTCCGTTGGAAGATCCATGGATGGAGCAGGTATAATCCATAAGTCCTTTGGATCTTGTCCTGGGAGATTGTTTTTCAATAAAATAGGGGAAGGTGATTTCAATATGAGAAGATTTGGCCCCGAGAATTTTCTTCATATCTTCAAGGATATTGGTCAAAGATTCCAGGGAGACCTTGGTCCGAAACAGGTGCAGAATTTCAACAAACCTGCTCATATGGGTGCCTTTGCAGTGATGGGGGAGATCCACATACATGTTGATCTGGGCAATAGTGGATTGCAGCCCCATTGTTTTGTCCAGGACTTTAATCGGGTATTTCAAGCCTTTTATCCCGACTTTATTAATGGGAATCTTGCGGAAATCAGGTTGATTTTGAATATCTATCATTTTATTTTTTTTTAGGATTTTTGTCCTGTTTTGCAATAACCCTGCCTGCCGCAATCTCTCTTAAAACAGTAACAACATCTTCATTATTGGATGATTTCACCAACAGGTCAGAGCCTTCTCTTACCTGTCTTACCCTTTTTGCTGCAAGGTGAACAAGGGTAAATCTATTGTCAACATTTTTCAAACAATCTTCTATGGTAACTCTTGCCAAAACTTATACCTCCTCTATGTTTAGAGCGTTTAGAGAATATCTATTATCCCATATATTCTTTTTCCGCCGGGAGCCTGCACTATTGCTTCATCCCCTGGTTTCTTTCCTATCAATGCACTGCCCAGCGGGGAAGATACGGAAATTTTCCCCTTTTTTATATCAGCTTCATCTGCACCGACCAGCATGTATTCCATTTCCTCTTGTGAATCCAGATTTTCAAGAAGGACCCGACATGCAAACCTCACACGGTCCTTGGGTATAGTTTCCGGATCAATTATTCTAGCAGTTCCAAGCTTATAGCCAATTTCACCGATTCTACCTTCCAGAAATGATTGTTTTTCCTTGGCAGCATGATATTCAGCATTTTCAGACAGATCACCATGGGCTCTGGCCGTTTCAATGGCTTTGATATTTTCGGGCCGCTCAATGGTTTTTAATCTTTCAAACTCTTTTTTTAAGGCTTCATAGCCTTCTTTTGTGATGGGTGTTTGTTCCAACTTAAACTTTACTCCGTATGATTTATTTTTATTTAAAATCCTCTGTCGGCCGGGGCTGCTTTGTCTCTTTTTGAATATTTTTGATACACCAGTGTTGCTACAGGTCCAGATATAACATATGTCGAGAATACAATGAACAATAGTATGGAAGGCTCCGTGGCAATGGCAACAAGAATAAGGATAATCCCAACGAGTCTGTTAAATTTCATGCTTTTAAAAACAGACACCTTTTTACAACTTTTATATTTAAAAGAACTCACCATGCAAAAAGAAAGAGCGAACATCAGTACCAGAATAATCAGTTTAAAAGGCTCTGGGCTTATTTCCAACCTGGAGAAAAGCAGGACCACTGAAACATTCATTGCAGCAGCTGCCGGGATGGGCAGGCCCTCAAAATCAATGCTGGATGAAGAACTGGTATTAAATCTGGCAAGCCTTAATGCACCGCATATGGCAAATAAGAACGCCGCTGACCAGCCCGGTCTGCCCGCAGACTCAAGTACCCATAAAAACATTAAAAGTGCCGGTGCCAGCCCAAAGGTAATCAGGTCTGCCAATGAATCATATTCAACACCAAATTTACTGGTTGTATTTGTCGCTCTGGCAATTTTACCGTCTAAAAAATCAAACACGCCACCAATTAAAATGGCAATTGCGGCATCAACAAATCTTGATTGAATCGCTGCCGTAATTGAATAGTATCCACAAAATAAATTCATGGAGGTGAATAAATTGGGGAGAATATATATACTTTTTTTAATATTCTGATTCTGCATACTTTTTGTACCCTCCCCTATTTCATGTACCCAATGATAGTAGACCCTGCTTTTGTTCGTTCACCAACTTTGACAGCAACGTCAAAATCCCGGGGTAAATATAAATCAAGGCGTGATCCAAACTGGATCATACCGTACCGATCCCCTTTTTTTACCATTTCACCCTCTTTAACGCAATTAACAATCCTTCTGGCGATGAGACCGGCTATCTGGACCACTGCAAAACTTGTATCATCAGAAGTTGTAATCATCAATGCATTTCTCTCATTATGAACAGATGCTTTATCAAAGGATGCATTCATAAATTTTCCAGGATGATATTCAACTTTTTGCACCTTCCCGTCAAAGGGAATTCGATTCACATGCACGTTGAACACATTCATGAAAATACTCACCTTGATGCAGGGATCAGATAAATATTCACATTTCTCCTGTTTTTCAACAATAATAACCTTTCCATCAGCAGGAGATATAAGGCATTTTTCATCTTCAGGGACAGACCGGTCCGGATCTCTAAAAAACCAGCAGATAAATAAAATGACTGCAAAGGAGCACCAGGCAAATAAAATCCACTCAAAATAAAAAAGCATCCC
>JACNHV010000292.1 GCA_014383445.1 Candidatus Desulfobacula maris
GCCATGGTGTTTGAGCGAAGAATGAGCGAGTTCATGGCGGTCAGCGAAAGTAATCATAGAGATTGTAGCAATGTCCATCCAGCGGACGTAAGGCGATCACCCTGGAACGGGTTATGTAAAATTTTATATGGCAAATATCCTGATAAAGTTCACTCTTTTTTAAAATTCAATTTTAATACTATTGCCGTCCTTGTCGGCAGGTAAAGACTTATCAGATTGCCATTACCAATTTTTTTTGAATCAAAAAAACTAAAATGGATCTGATCCTGTTTAAGCCTGCCTTTTCCGCCAAACCGGGCTTCATCAGAATTAAAAATCATCTTGTACTCACCTGGCTGAACTTCAAACATATAATCTGAAAAAGAGTTTGAATGATGAAAATTAAAAACAAAAATTGTTTGATTTCTTTCAAATGCAATGACCTTGTCATGTTCATGCACACATAAAAGATTCACATCAGGCAAAGAAAACAGATCCTGTTCCTTAACAAAGGCGATCATTTTCTTATCAAATTCAAAAAGGCAGGAAAAATACAGATCCTGATCATATTTTAATGACCACTGACGTCTGGCATAATGAAAGGAAAAATTGTTTCTCTCAGATGGAAAATCCACCCATTCAGGATGCCCGAATTCATTGCCCATAAAATTCAGATAGCCGGAACCTGCCGTGGCAATTGTAATCAGGCGGATCATCTTATGCAGGGCCACACCTCTGAAAGTTTCAATACTTTTATTATCCTTTTTCATGGATGTATAGATATTATTGCCCATCAGATGCATCATATGGGTTTTATCACCCACCAGGGCCTGGTCGTGGGATTCAGCATAAGAGATGGTCTTTTCTTCTTTTCTTTTTGTTGTCAGTTCATGCCAGAGGGTGCCAAGATGCCAGTTCTCATCTTTATAGTCTTTTAACAATCGTATCCAGAAATCAGCAATTCCCATGGCATAGCGGTAATCAAACCCTGTACCCCCTTTTGAAATGGGAGCTGCAAGTCCTGGATATCCGCTGACATCTTCGGCAATGGTTATAAAATAAGGATTAATGTCATGGACAAGGCTGTTTGCAAGGTACAAATACGACAGTGCATCCACATCCACATCATCCCCATAGTAATCTGCATAACTTGCAAATGCCCGTCCAAGACCATGATCTTTAAACAGCATGCTGGTAATACCGTCAAACCTGAATCCGTCAATCTGAAATTCTTCAATCCATAATTTTAAATTTGACAGGAGAAATTTTAATACATAAGCTTTACCATAATCAAAACATCTTGAATCCCATTGCCTGTGGTAACCTTTGGGGCCGTCATGGAAAAACTGGTAACCTGTCCCGTCAAATTTTGCAATGCCTTCCACTTCATTATTTACAGCATGGGAATGAATGATATCCATAAAAACCTTTATGCCTTTTTTATGAGCAGCATCAATCAGGCTCTTTAATTCTTCCGGGGTGCCAAATCTTGATGATGGTGCAAAAAAATTTGCGACATGATACCCAAATGACCCATAATAGGGATGCTCCTGAATGGCCATAAGCTGAACGGCAGTATACCCTGCATCGACTATTTTTGGCAGAATATAGTTCTCAAATTCAACATATGTCCCTACCCTGCCCTCTTCCAATGCCATGCCTACATGGGCTTCATAGATCAACAGCGGCCTTTTTGCTTGTGACCTTTTTGTTACCTGTGACCTTTTTGTTAAAGGCGGATTTTTTTTTGTTTTCCATTTGTATTGTTCCTCTGGCTGCCAGACCTGGGCATTAAAAATATCAGTATGGGGATCCTGAACAACCCTTGTGGCTGCAGTGGGGATGCGATCCCCTTCACCCCCCGGCCATACAATTTTTAGCCTGAAAAGATCTTTGTGGGAAAATGTTTCTTTTGAAAATCGTCTTTCAAATACATGGTTATCTTTTTTATGAAGCTGAAAATCTTTATTTTTCAGCCAGGATGTTTGTTCGCAGACAATAAACATCTCTTTGGCATTAGGGCCCCATTCCCTGAAAATCCATGAGCCCTTATCCTTATCTATAGCCTTATCAAAATGAAGGCCAAAAATCTTATGATAATCTGCAAAAGACCGCAAAGAACCATTGTTTTCCTGTTTTATTTTATTTTCAAGCCCAATGGCGCTTAATCTCCTTGAGGATATTATATCTGCATAGGCGAGCAGATAAGGGTCATTGAAAATTCCAGGATCAGACAATGAATGGTCTTTTAAGCATTTTTTCATATAAATTAATATACTCTTCTGCACATCTGCTATGGTTAAATTCAAGTACACTTTCAATCATAATCCGGTTAATTTGAACTTCCTTTATATCTGGATCAAGAAAATAAAAATCCATGGCCCTGTCGATGGCCCATTTGAACCCTCTGGCATCATGAACATTAAATAAAAACCCGTTACCAAGATTATTTCCAGTGTCAATTTGGCGGATGGTATCGTGCAACCCCCCTGTATCATGTACAATAGGTAATGTCCCATAGATGCCGCCAACCATCTGGGGAAGACCGCAGGGTTCAAAGGAAGACGGCATGAATAAAAAATCACTGCCGGCAAATGCCTGGTGGGACAATCCCTCACTGAATCCGCAAATGGCAACTCTTCGTTCAAGACCATGAAACCTGACAATATCATGAAAATATTTCTGATATTCTCCACTGGCAACAGAGACAATCTGAAGATTGGCATCCCAGTATTGGGATACAATATCATACATAATCTGAGCCAGAAGCTGGCATCCTTTCTGTACAGGGTCAAGTCTTGACGGCCAGAAAAACATGACTGCATTCTCATCTTGATCAAGGTCAAGAATTTTTTGAATACATAGTTTGTTTTTAGCCTTTATTTTCCTGTGATTTTTCGGCCCATAATTATACCGGATCATCTCATCAACAGCAGGGTTGAATTCCGGCTCAGGTGCATTTAAAATCCCTGTGGCACATCCGGCATGGTATTTATTAATCAATTCATTTTTTAAGCAGCTTTCAACAAAAGGATGACGATCTTCAACAATTTCCTTTAAAAAAGTGGGACTTACTGTATTTACATAATGGGCTGCAAACACACCTGAAGTTAAAAAATCCACCCGGTTCCAGTCCCGGCTTTCTTCATAATTATAAGGCGGGGTTTTAAAAAACAGCTTGTTCCAGAAAGATGCAGCATCTATACCCCTGTCCTCAATTTCAGCCATGGTGGATGTCATGGTGTGAATATTGTGAATCGTAAACAGGCAGGGGATTTCCATCTGTCTTGCCATGGCCGGAATCAAGCCTGTCATCCAGTCGTTGCAATGAATAATATCTGGTTCAACCCTTGGAATGATGTTGTTAATGACTTCCCTTTGAAATGCCAGGGATACTTTAAGGTCTTTATCTGAATATCCGGAATAGACATTATCAAGATAAAAAAACGCCCGGTCCGCAGCAAGATGAATTCTTTCTTCATCCAGGCGTTTTCTGATTTTTTCAAGTTCCCTGTTGTGTGTCTTTGTTGTGTATCCACTAAAAATAGAACGATAGTCCGGCAGGGCCACATGGACATCACAGCCAAAATCAAATAATGCGCTGATGAGTGCAGCAGATACATCGGCAAGGCCGCCTGCTTTTGCAGAATAATGAGCCTGATCACCCATATCTTCGGGAAGATAAGTCACTTCTGGTGTCACAATAAGGATTCTGGGTTTTTGTGCCATTTTTCTTTTCCTTAGTTTGGCTCTTGCCTGATATTTAACAAATCGGTTTAAATAATGTTTTTTTTAATCATCTCCATTGGCCCAGGTAATAAGGCCGGGTGTATTTTTTAAGACCTCATCCCCTTTTGGAATCACCCTGGCTGTATAGCCAAACCGTCCTGAATCTGAACAGGTAATAGTACAGGCATAAATGTGCGTACCTTCAGCCGTTGTTTCCTGCAGCCACATGGTTTCTGCACGACTTCCCTCAAGATGATCTGAAGATCTTATTTTGCCATGATAAATCTGGACCTCAACCTCTTCCGGGGTCAATTCACCAAGAAAAACCTTAAGGGTGATCCTGAAGGTATCTCCAACTATAAAATCAATTCCCGTGGTGACTTCTGGTTTTGATAAGCGTATACCATTCCACAGGGATGTCAACCTGGACTGGGTCAATGCAAGCTCCTTGGTTTTTCTGGCTGATTCATCTGTTAATAATTTAAAATTTCTTGCTGCCGGTATATAAAATCGTGTTGAATACTCCCTGACCATCCGGTCGCTGGAGAAATCAAGGATGGCCATTTTCATGGCTTCTTTCATCATCTTGATCCATTTTACAGGTGGATTGCCTCTTTTCTTATCATAAAATTTTGGAATCACTTCATTTTCAAGAACATTGAACAGAGCCTGGCTTTCCACCTCATCCTGGTATTCATTGTCGTCATAAACATCTCCGTTTCCAATGCTCCATCCTCGGTTCGCCTTAAATCCTTCACACCACCACCCATCAAGAATGGAAAGATTTAACCCGCCATTTGTAGATGCTTTCATCCCAGAAGTACCGCAGGCTTCATTGGGACTTCTGGGTGTATTGAGCCATATATCACATCCCTGGACCATATATCTTGCAATATTGATATCGTAATTTTCAAGAAAAACAACCCTGTGCCTGACATCATGAACCCTTGCAAATTCAACAATTTTTTTGATGATATCTTTGCCCTCATTATCATTGGGATGGGCTTTGCCTGCAAACACTAACTGGATGGGGTTTTTCTCATCAGTGATGAGTCTTGTTAAACGGGGGATGTCTTTCAGTAAAAGCCCTGCCCGCTTATAAGTCGCAAACCTGCGGGCAAAACAGATAGTCAATACGCCGCTGTCCAATACACTGGCAACTTCATCCAGCACATTTCTGGGTGCATTCCGTCTTTCATATTGTTTCAATAATAACTGCCGGCATTTTCTTATCAAATTGGCCCGGTCCATTTCATGTACATGCCATAGATCTTCATCTTCTATATGGTCTATTCTCGAAACCAACTCAGGGTTGGACAGGCAGTTGGTCCACTGGGACGGCAAATAGCGTTCAAATAAAGAATTTTTATGTCTGGAAAGATAAGAACAGATATGCACCCCATTGGTAATATGTGAAATAGGGATTTCTTCAACATGTCGTCCTGGCCATAAAGACTGCCACATCCTGCGGGCTACCTGACCGTGCCTCCGGCTGACACCATTGATATAGCCTGAAAAATTAGCGCCAAAAATGAACATGGAAAATTTGCCTGTATCTTTGATGCCATAGGGCTCTCCAAAGGATAACAATTCATCATCTGAAATGCCAAATTTTTCAGCATAGGATTGAACATAGGGGCGAATCAATTCCTTTGGAAATTCATCATGTCCGGCAGCCACGGGGGTATGGGTGGTAAAAACAGAGCTTCTCTTACAGAGTTGAACTGCACTCTTAAAGTCCAGGTTATACTTGTCCATTATAATGGATATTCGTTCCAGGCCGGCAAAGGCACAATGCCCTTCATTCATGTGACAGATATTGGGGAATATCTCCATGGCGCTCAAGGCCTTGATGCCACCAATTCCCAATAATATTTCCTGCGCAACCCGGATCTTACCGTGACTGGCATAGAGTCGTGATGTAATATCTCTGATAATTTTTGGATTTTCCGGTAAATTTGTATCCAAAAAAAATAGTTTGATTTTTCCGATCTTTAATTGCCAGACACAGGCAAAGATCTTACCCTCGGGTCCTGGTATTT
Source organism: Candidatus Desulfobacula maris (assembly GCA_014383445.1). Classification (GTDB taxonomy): domain Bacteria; phylum Desulfobacterota; class Desulfobacteria; order Desulfobacterales; family Desulfobacteraceae; genus Desulfobacula; species Desulfobacula maris. The sequence goes on from JACNHV010000292.1 coordinate 5,751, forward strand.
GAATTTTTATATCAAAGCCTGTGTCGTCTTTTACTCGTTGAACAGGAAGTTCAAACACATCATTAATGGGATAGGTTTCCTGCTGCCATCCGTTATGATCAAGAAACTGTCTGAAATACCCTTCCCGGAAAAACAGGCCAAGACCGGTCAATGGAATCCCCAGCGTAGAAGATGCTTTTAAATGATCACCGGCAAGAATGCCTAAACCACCTGCAAAAAAAGGCAAAGATTCATGAAGACCAAATTCCATGGAAAAATAGGCAATCGTCTCTTTTGCGCCCAGATCAAGCTCTTTAATTTGCGACACATTGGAAAACATTTTTTCAAATTTTGTCTTTACCCGCCCAAGATGCACCAAAAAACTTTCATCCTTTGAAAGTTCATTAAATCGTCTCTGGGATATATGAGAAAGAAACGCCACAGGATTTTTACCGATTTTTTCCCATTGCACTGGATGGATTCTCTGGAACAGATCATTGGCTTCGTGGTTCCAGCACCACCACAGGTTCCTGGCAAGATCGTCCAGAAAGGACAAGGGTTCAGGGATGGAAGGATATACTTTATAAATCTGCATTTTTTCCATATAAAAAACTTTTCTCCTATATCAAATTAGTGTAATAACTTGTGCATGACCCTGGCAACCTCACTTGACCCCCAGGCCTGTGCATCACATCCCCTTGAAGTGTGAGGATAGTCACCGTCAAGGATTTCAGGGATATACCCGGCAGCCCCTTTTCTCATTAAATCAATCACACTGCCAAGCCATGCCAGACATGTCAAATGGCTGTTTTTACCAAATGCCGCTGCCCATGCTTCACAAAATACGGGGAACTGCCAGGTCCAGGCTGTACCATTATGGTAGGCAGGTTTTCTCTGGGTATCTTCGTCTCCTTTGTATTCTCCTGAATAAGGTGTGTTGGGATCATTTATCAATTTACCATTATAAAAAATATTGATGGGATATTCAAGCTTTCTGTCAGCAAGACTTCTGATCCCCCCTGGAACAAGTAATTCCTGGCAGGTTTCAACACATTTTTGTACAATTTTTTTATCTTCTATCACATCAAGTGTAAATAAAAACAATTGGTTGGGTCTTAAGGCATCGTCTGGGACAGCATTTTTTGCACCGACCGGGCCATCTGAATGGAGACAATCTGAAAAAAAGCCAGATTTTTCATTATAAAAAAGATCAAGAACGGCTTGTTGAACTATTTTGGCTTTTTTGTGCCAGTCTGTTTTACGTGTGACCTTCAGGTTACTGGATGCATCAACAGATGCCAGAAGATTCAGTGCATTATACCATAAGGCCTGTATCTCGCAAGGATACCCCTGCCTTGGAGACCCTGCAGGAAAATTAGTATCCATCCATGTAAAATGCGCCGGGCTATACAGCAACAGGGTTTCAGGATCAGCCTTCACACCTGTCTGGGTTCCTTTTATCAAAGAATGGGCAATGGACAGGAGAATATCCAAAATCGTGCGATTTTCAAGCACTTCATATAAAAAATCATTGGTTTTGTTTTTTTCAACCAGGTCTTTGCAGCAGGCAAAAAACCATAATGGAGCATCAGAGGTTTCAATATTTGCAGCATCCCTGCCGCAGATCATATTAGGTAAAGTCCCATTATTTTCAAACCTGGCAAACAGTCTTAATATAGCCCTGGCTTCTGAAAACCGACCCAGTTCAATCAAGCTTCTGCAAAAGATCAGGCTGTCTCTTCCCCAGTCCAGAAACCAGGGGTATCCAGCGATCACACTCTTATCTTTGCCGCGATCCACAAGAAATGCATCAAGACTTTTGCATACTGCTTTGGAAAGGGGCATTTGGTTTTCAAAGGGTTTTATTTTTATAGCTTTTGCCTGTCCGGGAAAATCAATTTTTTTATCTTGATTATCAATCACGGCAGCATTGAGCAATATGGTTTCACCCCCCAGGCAGGAAGCTGTGAAATATCCAGGGCTGAAAAGATCAGATTCAGCATCCATACCTCTCTGGGCTTCCAAGGGACGATGGATCATGTAGTGCCATTCAGGCTCATGAACAAATTCACCTTTTGACAGGGTGACCTTAAGTTTTTTTCCGTTGGAAAGTGAAAATAAAAACCCTTTTTCAAAGGCCAGGATAGCGTCTGGCCATTCTTTTTCAGGCCCCTTAAATGCTTTAACAACTTCATGAAAACTTCTGTCTTCAATATCCGGCCGGATAATGATTGTTACGCCTTTATCATCACTTAAAAAGCGCTCATTCTTTTCACTGGATTTGCTCCTGTCTATGGCAAGATAGATATGATTGTCTTCCGGATCAATGGACAGATAAAGCTCCAAAGCATAATACTTGCCTTCTGATGTAGGAACATGAAACAGCCATTTTCCACCATGATCATAGGAAAATGTGAATTTTTCAAGACAATCCGGTGCAAGTTCCCTGGAATATCCCTGAAAGACTGCCCAAATTCTGCACCTTGAAAGCACCATCCACCGATTTTCCGGTGTCGACTCGTCCATATTTGCCCCAAGGATTGCATCGTACCGGCTGTCAAGCCTACCCCACCAGGCAGCAGCTCTCATCATGCCCCCTGCTTTAGTGGTGCCCAATAATTTTAAAAACGGGGTTTTTACAATTTCTTTTCTTGTAAAAGATGAACTCATATATAAATCATCCCAGGGGGCAAGGTATAACAATGAAACTTTTTTGACCTGTGTGCCACGTGTGACCTTTAGGTTATTGGTTTCAAATACCCTGAGACCTAAGGTATATTGTTTATGTTGATTTTTTATTTCTTTTGGAAAAAAAAGTGCAAAAAAGCCTTTTTTGTCCTGGGTTGGGATTCCTTCTTCATATCCTATTGATATTTTGGAGTAGGTTTTAAGGGAATTTTTTATTGTTTTTTTTTCATCAAAAAGTTCTGCCCTGAACCCGGTTTTGCATTTTATTAAAAGAAAAAAACCCGGAGGAATCATCAATTGTCGTTTCAAATCCTTTTCCCAGTCAAAGACAATCACCCGGCTCTCTTTTGACACATTATTAAAAGAACGTATGAATTCAACAGGATCATGTGCAAATAAAAAAGCCTCCTGTTCGATATTAATGCCTTTTATATTACCATATCCATTGAATGTGGTATGAATTGCCAATACTTTTGCCTTGAGCTTTTGTAAATAAACCCTTTCAGGGGCCTGGCTTTTGCTTTGCCGGCTTTGTTCTATAATTTTTATATCATCCGGATCAGGTGTCAGGGCCAGAACTTCTCCCTCTGTCAGCCGAATCACACAATAATCATCGATTATTTGGGTTTTAATTGCTGCCCCTGAAATCAGATCATGTAATAGTGTTTCTTTAATATTGGCATCCTGTGTCTGCCAGGATGCCTCATTGGGATTTTCACAATCAAGATTAACTAGAATTAAAAGCTTTTTATTATGCTGCTCATTATGCCGCAGCAAAACCAGACACTGGGATTGATTTTTCTGAATCAAGGCAAGCCGGGTCTGTCCAAAAAAGGCAGGATGATTTTTCAATATCAGGTTCAGCTTTGAAATATGGTCGACCTGATTTATTTTATCTCCCCAGTTAAGGCTGCTGGATTCATGTACATCAATCTTTTGAGTGGCAAACCATTCCACACCATTGGCAAATCCAAACCCGCCACACATTGAAAAAAGTGCACAAAGAGAGGTCCTCATTTGTGCATACAATATAGAAACAGAGGCCAGGCGATTGTTGTCATGGGTTTCTGCAAAATGAATGAATATCCCGCTGGTCTGTGATAGATCATATGCTTGTGGAAGATAAATTGAAATCTCTTCTCTTGTATAATTCTGAAACAACTCAGAATAGGCAAAATTAAAATTGGCCCTGGTTAATATTTCACGCGTTGTCTCAATGGGCCCCCCAAGCCCTTCTAAAAAGAAAAGCGTTTCAGGATATTGCACCCTTATTTTTGCAACAATATATTCCCAGGCTTCAACGGGAATCATATAGCCGGCATCACACCTGAACCCATCAACACCCCTGTGACACCACAACAGAAAAACATCTGCCATATATTTCCAAAGATCAATGTTGGAATAATCCAATTTTGTCAAATCTGCCCAGGTAACGCCCCATGCCCCGGGAGCTTCTATCCTTCCGTCTTCGCCCCTGACCAGCCATTCCGGATTGGTTTCATGGATGGAAGCTGCCCACCCCGTATGATTAATGGCAATATCCATGAACAGATAGCCGTTATGGAAATGAACCATATCAACAAGCTCCATGAATTGTTCAAGGGGGGTTGCCAAAGGGTCAAACTCAGCCAGGGCTGGATCAACCTGTGTAAAATTCAAAGCTGCATAGGGACTGCCGAACCGACCCATCCTGGCATAAGTGGTGGGGGTGGGATGTATGGGCAGTAAATGAAGGACACGGCACCCGAGACGGGAAAAAATAAATTCTACCTGATCTTTAAGATCACGGAATTTCCCTGATTCAGGGATGACGGCATAGCCTTTTGCATCCAGTTTGTTAATGATTGATGACAGATCTTTTTCATCAGAATTTTTTGGTTCGCCAGAATTTTTTGGCATCTCGGATTTTGACATGCCAAACTGCCGGACAAAGGCATTGTAAATAATATTGGCACAACATGTGCCTGCCGGTTCTACATTGAACACACAATTATCACCCAGGGGCCAGATTGTCTTCGTACTTTTCTGTGGGGTAAAAAAACATTTTGCCTGGAAAAATCCTGTCTCATGTAATGGAAGAACAATTTTATAAACCAGATCATCTTCTGTATCCATTTCAATATCATACCAGGCTTCATCAAGCTTTATTTCATCTTTTTCTACCCGCCTTATGATTTCTTTTCGTGCAATTGCAGCAGAACCAAGATTGGTTCTGACCCATGCCTTACCTTTGACCTTGGTTGAAAGCGTTAATGTAAATGATGCGCAATCCCCGCAATACATGACCTGGGATTTTCCCGGAACAGGAGACTGGGTTACATTTAGCATTGTTTCCATCCTTATTTTTTCCCGCTGCCACTCAGATGCCAGCCGCCAATCAAATGAAGATGAAGATGAAAAATTACCTGTCCCCCACCTTTTTCAACATTGAACAAAAGTTTGTATCCAGATTCATTGACCCCCTGTTTTTTTGCCATGTCTGCTGCAATCATGAAAAGACCTGCAATAATGGCTTTATCTTCTTTTTGCAAATCATTAATGCTTCTGATATGCTTTTTGGGAACCAGGAGGAGATGAACCGGGGCTGCCGGATTGATATCCCTCAAAACAACAAAATCATCATCTTCATATAAAAACTCACTGGGAACCTGACCGTTGACAATTTTACAAAAAAGACACTCACTGGGCATGCAAACTCCTTTAAACAATTATAATTTTTCAATTTCTTCCATTAATTTTTCCATGGCAATGGTTGCCTGTTCTTCAAGAAAAACATCAGTTACAGAAGTTGTATATTCAGATACATAGGGATTTATCTCAATAATTTGGGCTCCATTTGATTTTGCATTCGCTGGAATCATATTTGCAGGTGCAACCATTCCTGTTGTGCCAATAAGAATAAAGCAGTCTGCCTTTCCTGCCTCGTTAAAGGAATTGGTCTTTGCTGGCTCAGGGATGGCCTCTCCAAAAAAAATCACACCTGGTTTTAAGATACCTCCACATTTTTCACATTTTGGCGGCAGAACATTCAGGTCGACTTCTAAAATTTTATATTGTGTTCTGCAATTAAGACAGACAACATTTTTTAAAGAGCCATGGAATTCATGGACAACAATACTTCCTGCATCATAGTGTAAATTATCCACATTCTGGGTGATGACAGCGCTTAACAGGTTGTTTGCCTCAAGTTCGGCCAGGGCATAATGGGCTGCATTAGGTCTTATAGTTCCAAACAGGTCATAAAAAATTTCCCGGATTACTTCCCAGGAATGCCTGGTATGGGTATGAAAATATTGGATATCAAAAATCTGGGGATCATATTTATTCCAAAGGCCATTTTCCCCTCTGAACGGCGGGATACCGCTTTCCACGGAAATACCCGCACCAGTAAACGCGACACATCGTTTAGATGATTGAATCATCTGTGCTGCCTTGGCATACATAAAAGTCATTTCTCCTTTATGGTCAACACATATTTAGTGCCTGAACGAAAACCTTGTTCAGGCACGGTTTTAGGTTTTAGGTTTTAAGTTTTAACCTAAAGCCTAAAGCCTAAAGCCTAAAACAATCAAATTAGACCAAGTCCATGATATCAAAAGTATTGGTCCATAATTCTGCAATCAGCAATTTATTGCGAAGAATATCCCCGCGATCCAGCAAAACCTTCAGACATTCAGAGGATTGAAGGGCTGCCACAAAAAAAGCGCAATAGGCTATATTGCCGGTTCTTGTTTCAACGCCCTTTGGTTGTTTCCGTCCTTTTTTCCCATATATCAATTCATAACCTTTATCATCGGGAAATATGGTCGTCACCTGCCCTGCAACCCCTGCAATGGCTCCCGACACAATGGGAATGGATGCTTGCTGGGCTGACTTTTGCAACTTGAATCTTGTATCAATGGAATCCAGGCAGTCCATGACCACATCTGCATCTTTTATCCGTTCATAGAGATTGGATTCATCCAAATATTCAATAAAATACCTTACTTTCACCTCAGAATTGATGGCATTTACCCTGTTTTTTGCAGCCTGGGCCTTGGGAAAACCTATCAGACGTTCTTCACTTAACAATTGCCGGTTTAAATTACTGGCTTCAAATACATCCCCATCAATCAAGGTTAGATGACCGATCCCGACCCTTGCCAGCATCTCGCAGACGCTTCCGCCAAGGCCGCCCAGCCCTATGACAACAACTTTTGATGTGCCAAGGGTCTTTTGCTCCTCAAGGGAAAGGGTATTGAAATTTCTATCATATCGTTCTTCTATTTTTGAGGTTCCCATTGAGGCTCCCATAGTTTATCCTCCTCCAACCGGGGGAAAAAGCCCTACCCTGTCATTGTTTTTCAATTGATACGACCTGTTTTGTTTCTTCCCATTAATAAAAATTAATTTCACAAGTTCTTTGGGAATGCCAACATCGAAAATAAGTTTTTCCACAGTGGTTCCTTCCGGAATTTCAAGACTTCCGCTGTTATCTGGAAGGTATCTGGATAAAGTTACAAAAAGTTTTAATTCTATTTTTATCATGCTTTTAAGTTTACACTTTTTGCTTTGACTGTTATTAAGATGATTCAATATATGGCATAAATTAATCATTTTGTATATGAATTTAATAGAAACGAAAACATCATGAAACAAGAAAAAAAAGGAACTCTCAGTATACAGCAACTGGCTCAGGACCTTTCAACCTTTGCCATTGACAGGACTGATTTGAAATCATTTTTGGCAAAGATACCAGAAAACAGCCATCCAAACCTGAACACGATTGAATATGAACTTCAGATCTTAAAAATCCTTAGTGTAGGCTGGGCTATATCCTTTTTCATGCCGGCCTCAGATAAAAACAAAGAACCATTAACCCAAATATTCTGGGAGGCCATCAGGGAAATATCAATTAAAATTTCAACCCTTGCAGCCACAACCACGGGAAAACATATTAATTATTTTGATATTTTAAAAAATCGCCTGGACACCTACCTTGCCGTTATGCAGAAAAGTCTTGACAAGCACCAAAATCCGGCAGGTATTATAGGACCAGCTTTTGCCCGTGCCTGTGATACTGAAAATGACAGCCATGTCATTTTAATCGGCACCAAAATGTTTACCCTGACCTTAGGTGCTGTAAAAGAATATTTAAATACTATGGGAATTGATAATATAACCCTTAATTGATTTTATTATGCGATTTCCCTTGCCACCCCCTTTCTAAAAAGAGGCACTTGTTAATTTTTCAACGGTATTTTTAATATCCAAATCAAATGCTTTTTTTTCATCTTTTCCAAGCCCAAAGCTGCTGAAACGATACTGGTTGTGAAGCCGCAAAAGGGCTTGAAGGCTATTGTTCAGGTCCTTATTAGCAAAATGATGCCCAATCCTATCAAGCCATGAAAAATAAGTCTCATGTGGATACCTTGGAAAGCCTTGTTGAATCAGAGCCTTTTCTATCAAAGAAAAAGAAATATCATGGGAGTCTTGTTTTGTATCTTCCCGGGGTTTGTCAGACAACTTGATCATCTTGATTTTGTTTGATCTTCTCAGCCTGAAAAACAATGTCAACCCCAGTGGAAGTATCAGCCAGAGCCCATATTGCTTCATAAGCTTAGCTCCGGTTTCATGCCGCAACTGGGACAGCTTAAATCCCAGAAAAGAAAAAAAATCATATATCATTGATGATTCTATTTTTTGTCTGTCCATCTCCAGAAATCCAGGCGGCGTGGTATCGAAATTTTTCCACTGGCCGTTGACAAAGGCTTTTGCCCAGGCATGGGCATCCCTTTGTCTTACAACCAATTGGTTTCCCAGACGGGAATATTCATGGACCATATACCCCGTGGCATATCGAGCCGGGATCTTGGCCTGTCTTAAAAGAAGTGTGGTTGCCGTGGCAAAAAATTCACAATGTCCTGATTTAGTGTGATTTAAAAAATTTTGCAATGGGGTTTGCCGGTCTTGTTTTCCTTTTAAATCCATGGAATAGGTATATTCAGTTAAAAAATAGTGTCTAATGGTGTTCAAAATCTCTTGTTCTGACATCTTATCAAGAGCCAGTTCTTCAACTATTTTTACAATTCCGGGCAGTTCATTTTTTGGAACCTGCAAATCCTGATCACTAGGAATTGCATCATATGACAAAATGCCCGAATAGGATACAATACCCTTTATCAGGGGGGGTACGTTTTCCACCCTGACAGACTGCATTGCATTTTTATTGCAGGCACCAGCTTTCATTTCAGATATACTTATGACACCGGAAGGCAGACTTAAAACCGCAATTTTTTTAGAGGGTCTGAAATAGATGGTCATTTTTCGACTGGGATTTACAAGAGGATTTATCTGCCAGAAGGTTTTATCAT